>JBKQMU010000140.1:0-38892 GCA_052146555.1 Isosphaeraceae bacterium | reverse complement strand
ATTCCGAACACGGCCGTTAAGCCCGCCGGGCCCATGATAGTGCTTTGGCGCGAAAGTCGGTGATCGCCGGAATCCTCTTGCTGCCGCCCCGGATTCTTCCCACGAAGGAACCCCGGGGCGGCTTTTTTGCGCGGCCATCTCGCACAAATGCTTTGGACGCTTACGGTTCGTCCGCCTCTGCCGCAAGTGCTACGACGAGCTGAGCCGATTCACCTTTTCTGCGAGCCCGGCTTGGCGTGCGCTCAGTTTTCAGCCTGGCGGCGTGACTGCGCTTTATCTTCTGCGTGGCAGGTGCTTCTGGGGAAGCGGGACTTTCGGCCCGATGACCGGCCTTGGCGACCTTGGCGGTCTTGGACTTGGCCTTCTTCGCGGCAGGTGCTTTCGAGACTTTCTTGGGCCCACCGGCGGCGGCAGCGCTAGTTGCTTGCTCCCTGACCGCTGTGCCCGCGGCGCGTCCCCGCTTCTGGGACTTCTTCGCGGCTGGCTCCGAGGGACCCTCGGCAGTATCCGAGGTGGCCATCTCAATCCCGAAGACGTCCGACAGATCCGTCGATGCGATCGTCTTCTTACCCCGAAGCTTGCCCGATTTGGCGACTGGCGAACTGTCCAACACCCCGGCAATGAGTTCCAGGTGGTCGACCTTGCGAAGCAGGAACAAGAGGTCCGGCTTTTCATCAAGACGGGAGCCCACGCCATACATCACAGCGGCGACATGCTTGCACATGCCGGCCCAGTCCGGGCAAGAGCAGCTCATCCGGATTTCCGCAGGCTTTGGGAAGAGCCCCTTGTCGTGCCGGGTGACCACCTCCATCACGCTCTTGGACAGCCGACCTTGCAGCAGCTCGACTAAAGACCCGATCTGGCCCGAGCATTCGTGCTTGATGCTCTCCCAGTGAGCGCCTGTCAGTGGGGTAATGGCGATCTCGACACTGTACAGCTCGGAGCCGGCAACGAGGGCCGAGATCTTGCCCGGCTGGATCTCGAGGTGCACCACCGAACCGTTTCTCACGTACGAGCGTCCGCGCGGCAAGCGGTTGGCAAAGTCGCTGTAAGACTCCAGGTTCTCGCACCAGGCTTTGCCCCAGAACGTCTTGGCAATGAGCTTTCCGGTGAGAGTGATGGGGCAGACGGCAAGTCCTTTCTTGCGTCTCTTTTCGATTTCTCTCATGGCCTGCTGGCGGCGCTCGGCGACCGAGACGTAGGGCTTGAAGCTGTACCAGCTCATCCAAGACTCCTTTCTCGTGAGGTCTCTCAGTTGTCAAAAGCCTTGTGGACGTCGAGCCGGACGAAATCGAGAAGCTCGGAATCGCTCATCTCGGTGATAAGCGTTTCCGCGCCATCGATAACGTCGCCGGCAAGACTCGACTTCTCAGCGATCATCGTATCAATTCTTTCCTCAACAGTTCCCCGACAAACGAACTTATGTACCAGGACATTCTTTCTTTGTCCAATCCTGAATGCTCGATCAGTAGCCTGGTTTTCGACGGCGGGGTTCCACCAGCGGTCGAAGTGGATCACCTGAGAGGCGGCGGTGAGGTTCAGTCCGGTTCCACCAGCCTTTAGGGAGAGCACGAAAAACGGCGGACCGTCCTCGCGCTGAAAGTTCTCGACCAGGCGCCGACGCTGCGCCACGGCGGTCCCACCGTGGAGGATCAGTCCCGACCGACCGAAGACACCTTCAAGACGATGAGCCAGCGGACCGGTGATCTCACGGAACTGCGTGAAGACCAGCACCTTCTCCTGGCGCAGGCTCAATTCCTCACAGATCTCGGCCAGCCGCTGAAACTTACCGCTGTGTTGGGGCGAGAAGTCGCCGGTCCCCAAAAGCTGGGCTGGGTGGTTGCAGATCTGTTTGAGCTTCATGAGCTGGCTCAGGACGAGCCCTCGCCGCTGGATGCCGTCTGCTGTTTCGAGCTGGGCGGCCAGGTCGCGGACAGCCTGCTCGTACAGGGCTGCCTGCTGGCGGCTAAGCGAACAGTAGGCTGAGATCTCCACTTTTTCGGGCAAGTCGGCGATGACGCGCTTGTCGGTCTTGAGCCGTCGCAAGATATAGGGACCAACGAGAGTGCGGAGCGGCTGATACGTCGCTCGGGCCTCCATTTGCTTGACCAGACTGGCGAATGTCTTGGCGCCGCCGAGCAGTCCGGGATTGAGAAAATCGAACAGCGACCAGAGGTCGGACAGTCGATTTTCGATCGGGGTTCCCGTCATGGCGACCCGCGCACTGGATCGAAGCTCTTTGACGCTCCGCGATTGTTTCGTGCCCGAATTCTTGATGGCCTGCGCTTCATCCAGGATGACCAGGTCCCAGTTTTGTTCACGCAGCCACTGCGAGCGTGCGAGCATTCCGTATGTTGTGATCAAAAGATCATGTGCCCGGAAGTCGGATTTATCGAGCTGGAGATTTCCGCTCGCGCTTTCGGAAGGGTGAGCAATCAGGAACGAGAGCGAGGGAGCGAACCGCTGTAGCTCCGCTTTCCAGTTGGCAATCAGTGAAGCCGGTACGACCAGCAGGCTGAAACTTGTACCGGGTGGTGCCTTGGAATCGCGCTGGGATTTACGGTTTAAGAGCAGCCCGATCACCTGCACGGTTTTTCCAAGGCCCATGTCGTCTGCCAGACAAGCGCCCAGACCGAGTCCGGTGACGAAGCTGAGCCAGCGCACGCCAGCCTCTTGATAGTGGCGAAGCTGGGCATGCAGCCCAGGTGGTTCAGAGCCGGAGAGCGAGTCAGGAGAGCGAAGCTTGCCGAGCATTTCCTCGAGGGCGGATCCTGCGGTGAGCCCCACCCACTCACGGTCTCTATCCAAGGACGATGCAGTGGCTCGTTCCGTGGGGATCCCCGAAAGAAGCCGCATTCCCTCGTAGAACGACAGGCCGCTCTCTTGAGTCTCGCGCTCGACCTTCTTCCAGTGCTTGATGGCCTCTTCGAGCTTCTGGCGGTCGACTTCGACCCATTTGCCCTTCAGCGCGACCAGTCCGCCGGTCGACTGGAGCAGTTGTTCGATTTCCGACTCGGACAGCGGCTGGCCGTCGAGCGACACGTTCACCGAGAAGTCCAGGAGCGAGTCGACATCGATCCGGCTTCCTTTTCGGCCGTCGATCTTGACGTTGACAACGGGTCGAGGAGGGCGGTTGGCTTTCCACCAGTCAGGTACGCGGACGACCAGGCCGCTTTCCTCGAAGATCGGAATCTCCTGCAAGAACCGATACGCCTCACGAGGCGACCAGGCCAGGGGATGGTAGATTTCGCCCGAATCGACCAGCTCCCGCACCAGCGTGCTGCGCTCGGAGGCACGCTCTATGGGTACCAGAAGCGACAGGAGGGCCGACCGATTCTTGGCCCCGGAGTATTGGTTCAAGGCGTTGCCCAGCGGCTCGTGCTGGACCTTTCCCAGGGCTGAAAGTTTGGGAATATAGGTGGCCAGGAATGCGAACGGATGCTCGGCGTCGCGCTTGTTCTCGGCCAGGTGGAGCGTCACTCGGCCTACGAGCCGCCACTGAGGATTGAGCTCGCTCAGGTAGGCTTGCACGCCGCCACCGTGGTGCGAGCTCTCTTGGCGGACGAGGGAGTCCAGCTCTGTCCACCAGTACGAGAGAGCAGAGCCGCTGAGATATTCGGACCCCGGCATTGGCGGAGCTTGCAGCGCCTGCGTCGCTAGCTCGGCCTCGGCCGGCTGCGGTATGGGCGGAATCTCTCCCGTCTGGCCCTCGGTTGACGTTTGGCAGAGCCGCGTCAGGTAGAGGCGAGCAAAATCGCGCGCGAAGCTGAAGGGGGGCGGCAGGCTGGATTGTAGTTCGGCCGTTGCCAGGTGCAAGAGCCCGCGCGCCGGGCTCTCCGAGAACGCAGCATGAACGCGCTTGCCGATGGTGTCGTCGGGGAGGGTCCAGTCCGCCTGGTCAACGGCTCGGACGTGCAGGTGACATTGCGGCGAGAGGAACAGCTCAAAGGGCATGATCGACGGGCGTCCCCACCTTCAGAGGATCTCGACCAACACGAAGGACAGAGGCATTATTCTAACAAATGGCGGTTTGGTGTTGCCGGGACGAGGACGGTTCGGCGCTGGGGAGGCCGTTCAATCCTTGTGAGCACTCAAGAAGCGGTTGTCCATCGAGCTCCCAAGACTAGCCGCAATGGCCTGGCCGTTCGAAGGCGCGGTGAGGATGGATACGCATTTGATAGAATCAGGGTCGCTCAGGAAACTCTATCGCGATGTCGAGAGGAATGTGATCCATGAGCCTTATCATATCACCGCGGACGATGACGACGGAAGAACTCTTGTTGCTTCCCGAGGACGGAATCGATCGCGAGTTAATTCGCGGCCAGTTGCGAGAAAAGCCGATGACTCGGAGAAATCGATGGCATAGCAGTGCTGAAGTGAGCATTGCCTACTTCCTGCGAAACTGGCTCGACAGTCAGCCCAAACCGCATGGCCTGGTCGTCGGGGGCGAAGCGGGGTTTCGGCTCCGCCGCAATCCGGACAGCACTGTGGGGATTGACGTCGCCTTTGTTTCGGCGGAGGTCGCCGCGAATGAGCCTGATGCCCCCTATTTCGAGGGCGCGCCTGTGCTCGCGGTCGAGATTCTTTCGCCCTCGGACAAGCAAGAGGAAATCGACGAGAAGGTGGAGCTTTACCTGGAGACGGGCGTGGCGATCGTCTGGGTGGTCAATCCGCGGTTCAGGACCGTGGTGGTCTTCCGGGCGCACTCAGCCCCGGAGATGTTCAATGAACGTCAAGAGCTGACCGCCGAGCCGCACTTGCCCGGATTTCGCATTTCGGTGGCCCGACTCTTCGCGAGCTGATGGCTGAGTCCCATAAAGCGCTGGGACTTCGAAAACTTAGGAAGCGCCGGGATGCCTAGGTTTTGCCAATCGCCGGGATAACTGGAATTCACGACGCAACGACCCGAACAACGGCCCCATGATTGGCGGTCCTCGTCCATCCGACCGTCGAGAGGTCGAGCGGATCATGCGTCACACTCGAACGTGACCGGATCGGACGGAGCAAGACAAGCCGAGAGGCCCCATGAGATCGACCCTAAGACGCGTGCTAAAGATTTTCCGATGGCTCCGGACGGCCTGGTTGATTCTCGGCATCACGCTGATTTTAATCGTGGCTCTGGAGCTTGGTCTGCGTGCCGTTTTCTGGCTCAAGGACCGGTCCAAGCCGCGCATTCTTCCCGACCCGAGAGTCGTCGCGGCCGTCCCAGAAGGCGCGACATGGCTGGACCGGCATTATCGCGAGCTCGAGGCAATTTCGGACCGTTGGCAGCCCTACGTCTATTTCCGCCAGCGGCCGTTCCGGGGGCAGACGATCACCGTCGACGAAGAGGGCCTGCGGGCAACCTGGCAACCGCCCCGCTCCCGTGGGGAGACCATCCAGAACCCGCCGGCGCTGAAGATCCTCATGCTGGGCGGATCGTCGCTTTGGGGCTTTGGCGCGCGCGATGACCGGACCATTCCGTCGCTGGTGTCCAAGTCGCTGCACCAGCGAGGCGTTCGGGCTGATGTCAAGAACTTCGCGGAGATCGGCTACGTGAACACACAGGAGATGATCGCGCTTATTCGCGAGCTAGAGCAGGGATATCGTCCCGATGTCGTCGTCTTCTATGACGGGGTCAACGACGCGACTTCCGCGCTGCTGGAGCGGCAAGCGACGGTCACCACCAACGAGACCAACCGGGTTCGCGAGTTCAACCTGCGGCAATCGGCGCCCAGGCTGGCAACAGTTTTGATGGGAAACCTGGTGCGAAATTCGGCGATGTTCCGGCTGGCCTCCTCTTTGCGTGACCGCTTCGCGAAGGGACGGACGCAGGACTTCGTGCTCCCCTCCCCGGAAGATGCTCAACGCCTGGCAAACGACGTCGTCCGCGGCTACGCTGCCAATGTGAAGCTCATTGAAGCCCTGGGGAAGGCTTATGGATTTCGGCCCCTCTTCGTCTGGCAGCCGGTGATCTTCTTCAAGAGCAGCCTGGTCTCGTTCGAGGACGAAGAGCGCGCCAAGTACGGCTGGACGGCGGCCATGTTCCAGGACGTCCAAACCATGATCTCGCAAGAAGAGCAACTCACCTCCGACGGGGCGTTCATCAACTTGAGCGAGATCTTCAAGGGCACAAAAGCGCTCGTGTTTCTCGACTTCTGTCACACAACCGAGGAGGCCAATGCCAAGATCGCCGCGGAGATCGTGCCCCGGCTCATCGAGGCTGGGAGCAAGGCTGCTCCCACGGTCGCCGCCGGCACTCGATGACCGCCGACCTGGTTGCGGCCGCCTTGTTCGCGGCCCTGCGAGATGGCATAATCGAGCTTCCTCGTAGCGCGGAGCCGGCAGGCTGGTCCGGACCGTGAAGAAGGAACATTTGCGGGAGTCTCAAAGGTTGTGGCAAGCGCTCGCTTCAAGGTGAGAGTCACCAAAGATTACCTCGCCTTTTGTTCAGCACATTTCATTACATATGAAGGCGATCGCTGCGAGCGGCTTCACGGCCACAATTACCGCGTGGCCGTCGAAGTGGAAGGCGCGCTGGACCAGAACCATTACGTCGTCGACTTCATCGCGCTGAAAGACATGACGCGGTCGATCACCGATGACCTCGACCATCGAATGCTGCTGCCGACCCAGAGCGCGAAGATTCGCCTGCAGGAGGAGGGGGCCAATCTCAAGGTCACGTACCAGGACCGGATGTGGAGCTTCCCCCGCGACGAGTGCGTGCTCTTGCCGATTGCCAATACCACGGCCGAATTGTTGGCCGCTTACATCGCCATCCGCTTACGGCGAGAGATGGCGGGCCGGGGTTGGAGGTCGCCGGATGTCCTGCGGGTCGAGGTCGAGGAATGCTTCGGTCAATCGGCCGAGGTCGAGTGGCGCCCGGACGTGCCGGCCATTGCCTGAACATCGGCGCTCGGGACTGGCTCCTTCTGATTCATCCGGAGAGCCGGTCGATTCCGCTGAGACTTGACGGAAGGTGCTGCTTCGGCACAAAATTTCTCAGGCGGGATGCGGGTCTCATGCGCGTTGCCTCCTGCCGGTTGACGCTCGCTAGCTCCGTCGGCCTTGCGCTTGTGGATTGTCCGATTGGGTCAACATATTTTTCGATGCCACTGGGTTTCTGGAATCATGTCGCAACTGAAGCTCTACTCGGTCGATCATCCCCAAGTCCCGCCTTTGACGATCTCCGCTCGCCTCAGGTCGCAGCTCGTCTACTTCATGACGCCGCCTGATGCCGAGGGCATTCCACCCTTGGGTGAGAATGAGTACTGGATCGCGCGGCACGACGTGACCCACTGGTTGATGGAAGGCGTTTTCCTGCTAGTCTCACCGCTGGATAGCGAAAACGTCACGGAAGTCGAGCTAACCGAAGAGCAGGACGCTCTCCTGTCCTGGCTGGACAGAAACCATATCGAGCACGTCCGCCTGGTTGAAACGAACCGTTGAGCTCGCGGCTGAAAGCACCGTGCCGGGGGGGAAAGCGATCGATGTCGATACTGGGTTGGTTGCGCGGGCAGATCGGCATAGTCCGCACCGCCAAGTGTGTGAGCAGAGCGGGGAGGTCAGAGCACCCATGCTAGAAGCTGGGCGAGCTTCCAAGAAAGAACGATCGCCGTGACAACGCCGGAGCCGAAGGCGGCGACGAGCAAACAGGCCGCGGCGATTTCGCGGGCCATGCGGAGGCGTGGCTGCTCGGGGTCGCCGATCGCGCGAGCCAAAGTGTCCACGGCGCTGTGGGCCAGTTCCGCGATCAAAACGAGGCAGGCGGCAAGCACCAGCAGGCACCAGCTCCACTGGTTGACGCCCAGCAGGGCCGCAGTGATGGCGATCAGCGTGCCGCGGTAGAAATGGGCGAAAAAGCTGGAATCACCCCGGATGGCATGCTTTAGTCCGCGGAACCCGGCCAGGAGCTTGCTGCGCGTGTTACGGCGGTCGGCTCGGGCAATCGGCTCGCCGGACGACTCAAGGTGAAGCCGCAGCCGGTCCTCATCAAACTCGGGCACGGGCAGGCGCTGACGCGGGTACTCCATGGCGACCGGGGCATCGCCGACGGATTTGTGCGAATGGTCCTCTTCGCTTGGGTCCATCATGGTTGTGGCGTATCCATCCTTGTCTCTGGTTCGCGGTTACTGGGTCGGAGCATACCGCGAATCGAACTGGTTCAGGCCCACGCCCGCCCCCAATCGCAGATTTGGCGAGAGTCGCGGCGAAATCTGGATCGCGAACGTGTAGCTCTGCCGCTGGGGGTCGACCGATAGGCCCACGGAGGTCAGATAGTCCGCTCCGATCCGCGTGAGCGAGAACATCGAACCCAGAAGGATTTTATTGCCGAAGTCGTACGAGGTCGAGAACGATCCGTACCATTTGGGGCTCAGCCAGTACGAGAGTGAGGTGTTCAGGGCCGAAGTCTGGATCGGGCCGGTATTGATCACGGTATAGCCGATGAACACGTTGGCCCGCGGAGGGCGGGACAGCGAAATGCCGGTTGTGATCACGTTCAGGCCCTTGGGGTTGAAGCCTGGAACGTTATAGTTGTTCAGCACCTGGCTTCCCACCAGGTTCCAGAAGTCGAACCAGCCGTATGAGATAATGCTCGTCCGGTCACCCAGAAACCACTGATAATTGTACATTGTTTGACCCCAAGGCTTGCTGAAGTTGTCGCGCTGGGAGTCGGGGAAGTAGGTGCCTGTGACATCGAGCGTCATCCAGTCGACGATACGCCGCTTGCCCTCGGGCCCACGCTTGGTCAGGAGCCGCTGGTGAAGTCCGAGCTGGAGCGTGGTGACCGAGGCCTGGATGTCGGTTGGGCCGGTGATCGGCGAGAGTGCCCGACGCAGGATCAGGTGGCGGGGATCATAGGGGAATGGCAAGATGCCCCCGGTCCAGCTCGTGATCGCGAAGTAGCGGCGAACGTACTCGTACCAGTTGTCATCCAGGTCATCCTGGACGGCGATCGAGTTCAACCTCTGATTGGCGAAGGCGGCGCGGAAGTCGGCGAAGAAACTCATCTTGGTGTTCAGGCCGTGGATGTTGAGAAATTCGTTTTCCACGTCGGGATAGAGCTTCCAGGCGGTCATCTCGGTATGGACACCGGCCGCGCCCCAGAAGCGGGCCATGGGACCGGTGGTTTGCTGGTTGAGCGGCCCATTACCAAGCTGGTTGCTCCAGCCGACGATCTGGCCTTGCAGGTAGGGAACGACCCGCACCACGTCGTAGATGTTCATCGGCATTGACAGCTCATGGTTGGTATACGCGCGAAATGCCTGGAACACACCGCTGGTGTTGGAGATCGGGTCGTAGGGCATGAAAGCAAAGAGGTTCGGATTGTTGACCATGACGTCGGTGTGGACGCTGGCATAATCGGCACCTGAGTGCTGCGAGTAGCTCAATCGGTTGCCCAGGAAGGAATCGCCCAGGCGATAGTAATCGAGGCGGGGCAGCCACTGAGTGTCCGTGTTGAAATTCTGGAGGTTCACCTCGCCCCAGAGATTCCAGGCTGTGTTGTTCTTCTGCCACTGCATGTACGCGACCGTTTCCTGGTCCATACCGGTTTCGGTGAGCCGCTTGTAATACTCTTCCAGGAAATTGCGATCGGAGACGTAGGCGATCTCGAGCTGGAGCCGGAGGTCCTCGAAGTGGTGCTCGTCGTCGTCGGGCAGAAAACGCTGCATATGGCGGAAGTTGAATCGACCCCGGACCTGCTGAAAAGGAGGGACATCGGACCGCTGGTAGCCGCGCTTGCCGGCGCCGGCGGGACCGTTTGTCACGATGGCCGGACCTGAGCCCAGCACGTCGTTGCCAAAGTCCTTCAGCCCCCAGATGTCGAAGTAGCCGAAATAGTCGTAAGTCAAGCTCTTTCCCGGGGCCGGAAGCTTATGATAAGGATCGGTCAGGTCGCGGATGAGATCGCTTCCGAACCAGCCCAGCTCGCTGCCCCCCGCGGGAAATTCCTTGGTCCGCGCACTGAGGTAGTCGAGGTCCAGGTTCCAGTTATCAATCCAGATGGGCCGGCGAATGCCAAACACCTTGAAACCGTTCCAGTCCGTAAGTACCTGCTCGCCGAAGTAGTTGTTGTAAGCAAACGAGAACTGCCGCAAGGGCGATTCCAGGTCGTCGGCGTCGCCGGTCAGCCGCGGCCAGTAGAAGACGGGAACGAACCCCATGTAGAAGAAGTTCTGGCGCGCGTCGTAGTGCCAGACCAGGTCCGTCGGCGCGTCGGGATCATCGGGGTTACCCACCCGTTTGCCCGAATTGGGTTCGGTAAGAGGTTGTGACTTGCGGGTTAGGTCGACCGAGCGGTTGTTGATCTGGTAAGACGGGTTCGGAAAACGGCTTCCGGTCATGATGGTTCGCTCGGCGCGGACCTCGGGGTTGGGGTCCAGCACGAGAGTGCCGTCGGGTCTCTGCAAGAGCTTGTGAAACTGCTCGATGCGAGGCGACTTGAGTTTCATGGGGGCGATGAAACCGGGCGCAAAGAAGTCGCCTTCGCCATCCAGGGCGACCATGCGGTCGGTCACGAAATCGTAAAAGGCCTGCGTGGCGCGGTAGGTCCGCTGGTCGCCTTTGCCGGCAATCTTGTTCTCGTCCTGGCGCAGGATGACGTTCCCCTCGAGGTAGACCTCCATTGGCTGACTGGCCTTTTCGATCAGCTCGCCATTGGGTCCGCGGCGTGACTCACCTGGCTGGGGATTAGGGTGCCGCCAGACAACCGCGCTTTCCGATTCGATGTCGACGATCCCCCACTGCGGATTCGTCGCAAGTATATTCAGCCCGCCACGATAGACGATGACTTTTGAGCCATCCGGCTGGTCGGTTTCGGTGACATCGCCCCGGCGACCACTACGAGGAAAGAAGCTGACGATCCGTCGCGTGCCAGGCAAGATCGGCGCTGTGGGAGCTAAGGCAGGAGCTGCAACGGGGGGGGCCTGCCGGGGACTGTCCGAGCGGATCGGTCCGGCGGGCCGGTCGCTCGATGAGCCGGGCAGGGGGACAGACCGCGGCACGTCGTCCGGGTTCGCCAAGTTCGGTACTTCGACCTCCTGGGCACCGTCGATGGGAGGCAGGTCGACGCTCGGGGGCTGGTTTTCATCCGGCGTGGCAGGGCTCGCGACTCGGGCCTGCGTCGGCACGAGAGGGGCGAGGGGCTCACTCGTGGCAGGGCTCGCGACTCGGGCCTGCGTCGGCACGAGAGGGGCGGGCTCACTTGAGGATGAAGAAGGCTGCGACGCAGTGGCGTCAGGCGGCTCGATCCGGGCAGGCTGAACCTCCGGGTCTTGCCTCGGCCAGGGTGATGCGGGAACGGGCTGTAGAGGGGGCAGCCCCGGCAAGGAAATGGCTTCGGCTGCCGGACTCGAGACCGGGGCCGAAACCGGGATGGTCGCCGGGACCACGTACTGGTCGGGCACAGCTTGAAGGTCGGGCACAGCTTGAAAATCGTGCACAGCTTGAAGGTCGGGCACAGCTCGAGGATCCGTCTCAGCACTTGCTAGCGATGCGGAGTCCTGGCCTTTCACTCGAGCGCGAGCCGTTTCCGAGCTCTGAAATCCGGCTCGGTCGAGGATCTTCAGACCAAGCGGAGGGCTGTTCAACTGGGCGTAGCCGGAACGCCGGTACGCTCTGAGCTGAACCTGCGTCGCCGTGCGGAAGAACGTTCGATGCGTGCTCCGGAGGCTGCGGTCTGGCCCGCTGAGCCGGATGTCCCCTTCGGCGTAAACGTCTGCCTGGTATCCTCTTGCTCCATCGAGATCGATGCCGATGACGCGCACGACGGCGGCGCGGGCACGCACGCCCTCGCTCCCTTGGAAAATGGCGGCATCGCCCCAGAGAAGAGCCCAGTGCTCGCCGCCCGACTCCCATTCCTGGACCTGTTGGGCGGCCAGTTCGATGGGATCGGAAATCGCCTGCGCGCTGGCGAGCTCCTGACCATGGGCCAGGCCGCCGAGCGGCAGTGCGATCGTGACGAGGAGGCCCAGCCACACCTGCCTTCGGGTGTGGAGTCCGGGTTGGTCGTGCTCTCGCACGGTACCTCCCTCGATAGGACGCGGGATTCATTGCGGAGGGCCTTCCCTGGCCGAACCGCGATTGAACGTCGCTCGTGCGCTGGATTTATGGCAGCGACCCACCCTGCCAACATGGCGGAGTCGGACCGGCGTCTTGCCGTCTTGCCCCTCATTGACCCCGCGGATGGCGAAGCCAGAGGCGGCCTGGAACATCGTCCAAGAAATGCGAGTGACAGGACAATCGCCTGAATACCTAGCAGTTCCCTTCCCAGGGGTCAAGGTCGAGAACGAGTTTTCGTAGAATCGCTGGGCCGTTTTCTTCCCGGGGCAGGAGCCCTCATCCTCTCCTTCGAGGCGCCTTCTGCCAGGGGGAAAAGGCTCGATGGCGGCCGTCTCCCTGGGAGAGCGAAGCAATACCGCACAAAAGCGGCCTCGCCAGTTTTCCCACGTTCGCCGGTCGCCGAAATACGCGTAAGGAACCCCCTGGCGCCGGACGGCGCGATCGTAAGGCTTAAGGTTCCGTCACTACCACCGGGCGGGAGGTTTTTTCTTTCGTTTTCTTAGTCATGACCCATACTAGAAAGGCTCGCATCGACGTGCTGTTAGTTCCGCTCAGCGAATTGCACCTAGAGTCCACACCATGCATCGACGTCCTTCTCGGAGCTTCCGTGCAGGGTGCGAGCCGCTTGAACCACGGAGTTTGCTCTCGCTCGTGACGCCCGCCCAGATGCGTCATGCGTACGGCGTCGCCGGTATCGTTTACTCCGCCGGCGGCCAGCCAGTCGCGGCCACAGGCGCCGGCCAGACGATCGGGATCGTGGTCGCTTACCATAACCCCAACCTCGCCTCCGAGGTCGCAAATTTCGACGCCAGCTACGGTTTAGGCAACACCACGGTTGCACAGGTGAACCTGGCCGGCCCGATAAGTGACGAGGGCTGGGCCCAGGAAGAGGCCATGGACGTCGAATGGGCGCATGCGTTTGCGCCGGGTGCGTCGATCGTCGTCGTCGAGGCGGCATCGGATAACACCAGCGACTTGATGGCAGCGGTGAACGTGGCGCGGAATGTGCCGGGGGTCACCGTCGTGTCGATGAGCTGGGGCGGCAGCGAGTTTCGGGGCGAGACCGGCTATGACGGCATCTTCACGACTCCTCCGGGACACACCGGGGTGACGTTCGTGGCGGCCAGCGGCGATTCCGGGAAGTACGCAACACAGTGGCCGGCGGCATCGCCGAACGTGGTGGCGGTCGGCGGGACCACGCTCCGGGTGGATGCTCTCGGGGACAACCTGGGCGAATCCGCGTGGTCCGACAGCGGCGGCGGGCTGAGCACGATCGAGCGCGAACCAGCCTATCAAGCGGGGGTCCAGCATAGCGGCCGGCGATCGATACCTGATGTCGCGAT
Organism: Isosphaeraceae bacterium; assembly: GCA_052146555.1. Classification (GTDB taxonomy): domain Bacteria; phylum Planctomycetota; class Planctomycetia; order Isosphaerales; family Isosphaeraceae; genus Aquisphaera. The sequence continues at coordinate 25,507 of JBKQMU010000140.1, read as the reverse complement.
GGACGGCGACCCTAATACCGGTGTCGAGGTTTACGTCGTTTCCCCGGCGACCGGCCAGGGCTCATGGCAGGTCTTCGGCGGCACCAGCCTCTCGACACCGCTTTTTGGCGGATTGATGGCCATCGTGAATCAGGGTCGAGCACTGACTGGCAAAGCTTCGCTCGATGGTCCCACGCAGACCCTGCCGGATCTCTACGCGGGGGCCGCGAGCGGCCTTTTCGACGTGACGAGCGGCTCCAACGGCTTCCGTGCGACCCGGGGTTATGACCTGGCCAGCGGCCTGGGAACGCCGCGGGGCGTTGCGCTTGTCAGTGAAATGATTTCAGGGATCTTCCCCCCGGTCGTTAGCACTACCCCGAGCCGGGCGCGATCGCGCCCTGTGCCTAAAGTCGTTGTGCACCATCCCAAGGCCGTCGCACACCCCCGGCTGGCTTCCCTGCCGGCGCATGCGCACCTGCCGGGTAAGATCGCCGGGGACGGCCACCTCAAGGTGAGTCTTCGAGAGGAACATTCCAGTACGCATCGCTGAGGAACCGCGACCAGGAGGCGATGCGCACGGTCGACGCGTCGTAAAGCGGTTTCCACGCTGGGCGGACCGGCGACCGTCGGAGCTTCATGCCAGCCTGCTCGGGCGTGCGGTTGGCCTTGCGGGCGTTGCAGGGAACACAGGCCAGGACACAATTTTCCCAGGTCGTCTGACCTCCCTGGGCGCGGGGAATGACGTGGTCGATCGTCAGCTCCTCGGTTCCCGGCCGCGTGCCGCAGTACTGGCAGGTCGAATGGTCGCGCTTAAACAGGTTGCGCCGGCTGAAAGTGACGGCGTTGTAGCGGGGCCGGTCGTGCCGGGTGAGGGTCAAGACCTCCGGCACGCGGAGCCGGAATTTCACGGTCCGGATACAGAGTTCCCCATCCTTGGGAGTCAGCTTCGCCCAGTCGGCCCAGGAATAGAGCCGAAAGTCGTCGGGATCAACCACGCAGGCCGCATGGTTCCAGAGCAGCACCAGTGAGCGGGCCACGGTCGCCACGTGAACAGGCTGCCAGTGGCGGTTCAGCACTAGTGTCGGTCGTTGCAGAACGCTTCCACCCATGATCGACGAACTCCCAGCCTTGATGCGAGTCTCCCTTGCGTGAGACTTCCGGTCGGAAGATCGGCAAACTATTCCCGCACCTCATCATAACGGAAAGCTCCTACCTGGCTGCAACCGGGTTTCCGTGAAATACTGCTGAATTGCCCCAGAGTTGCTAGAGTGAGAAGGCCCGGCGTCACGGCCGGGAGCGGGCTGGCAGGGTAGGTTGAGGAGGCGCCAGGAGAGCTTCATGCGCGCGGAAATCATCGCAATTGGCAGTGAGCTTGTGAACGGCCAGTCGCTGGATACCAACAGCCAGTGGCTCAGCGCCCAACTCAGTTCGCTGGGCATTCCGACGGTTGTCCACACGACCATCAGCGACGAGCTCGATCTTCACGTCTCGGCGTTCAAGATCGCGGCGGGTCGCGCCGATCTGGTGATCATGACCGGTGGCCTGGGACCGACCCAGGATGACCTGACGCGCGAAGCGATGGCCGCGACCGCCGGGGTGGGCCTGTCTCTTGATCCAGGCTCGCTGGCGGCGATCGAAGCGTTTTTCTCCCGCCGCAGCCGACCGATGGCCGAGCAGAACAAAGTCCAGGCGATGTTTCCCGAAGGTGCTGAGCCGCTGCCCAATCCGGTCGGCACGGCACCGGGAATCTGCATGGTTGTGGGCCGCTCGATCTTCTTCTGTCTGCCCGGAATCCCCTCCGAGATGCGGGTGATGTTCCACGAGCAGGTCGTTCCTCGCCTCCGCGCCCGAAACCTGATTCAGCGAGTGATCCTGTACCGAAAAATCAACCTGTTTGGACGTGGCGAATCGGACATCGAGGCCAAGGCGATGGACCTGACGGCCCGCGGCCGGGTGCCCGAGGTCGGAATCACAGCGCACGAGGCGACAATCAGCTTCCGGATTCGCGGCGAAGGGGCAACCCAAGAGGAGGCACTCCTGCAGACCGAGCCGACCGCCCGGTCGATCCACGAGCGGTTCGGCACACTGGTCATCGGCGAAGGGGCCGTCGATGTGCCCGAAGCCGTCTTCGAGCAGCTCCAGCAGAAGGGCGTCACGCTGGCAACAGCCGAGTCGTGCACCGGGGGACTGGTCGCCCAGATGATCACGGCGCTCGCCGGCGTGAGCCCTTTTTATCGTGGCGGCGTCGTGAGTTATTCCAACGAAGCCAAGACGGCGCTCTTGGGCGTGTCTGACGACCTGATCCGAAAGCACGGCGCGGTCAGCCCCGAGGTGGCCGAGGCCATGGCGGCGGGCGCTCGTCTCCGGCTGGGGGCGGATATCGCCGTCAGCACGACGGGCGTGGCCGGACCCTCCGGCGGAACGCTCGAGAAGCCCGTGGGACTGGTCTACCTGGGACTTGCGACCGAGGCGGGCGCCCAGAGCCGACGGATTGACCTGGGACCGGAGCAGCCTCGCGCCTACATCCAGCACCGCTCGGCCAAGATCGCGCTAAACCTGGTCAGGCTTGAGCTCTTGCGCCTGCCCGACGCAGCCAGCGCGAGATGATTGCACTTGAAGCCAGATGATTGGCGCCGAACCGGCGGGCCAGTGTTTGTCGCTCTGACGGAGCAATACGTCTGAGCCCAGGGGAACGCCCTGGGAACATGGCTGCATCTGCATTTTCCTGAGGGCGCAGCGGGGATCATGGTGGACGTAAACTAAAGCCCAGATGTCGCGTATCGACCACATCCTGTAGTCAAACCACTCCGTCAATGTCACCAGGACCAAAAGCCCGTATATTCCAAAGTGAGAGAATAGAGCGTCCCATACGTCTCACGCGAGATACACCTGGGAAGCTCCGGTTGAAGGATGGGCAAAGAGGGCAAGGCGAAAGGCTAGACTGGTTCGATTCCATCATCGCGCTGTGACATTTCACCCGGCTGAGGGTCTCGTGTGCGACTTTGCCCGCGGGCGTTGGTTTTCTGATTCACGCGCTTTGACCACCAGTGGAAGGACATCTACGATTAAGTAGCCAATGGCCGTGAATCAGGTTCACGGATAGTCCTCTCTGTATCGCTAATCTCAGGCTCGACCGCGACAAGAGAAGATCTCTGATATTCAATGAGGTTCTACCAATGCTCCAGCGGCTCGCAGGGTTCCTCCGGGACGAAGACGGGCCGACGGCGGCCGAATACGCCATGCTCCTGGCGCTGATTCTCGCGGTCGTCATCACGGCCATCCAGGCTGTGGGGAACACCTCTTCGGGGCTGTGGGCCAGCGACACCAGCAAAATCACCACGGCGACCGGGGGTTCGTGAGCCCCCTTCGGCCGTTCTTGGGCCATTGAATCCAAAACCGATTCGGCCAGCGCGAGCCTTCCCTATGGCCGGCCTGGACACTGCTGCTAGGATGACAGTGCCCTCGGCCGGCTGCTTGCGCGCGGAGCGTGGCGGACCGGGCGAGCCTTTCGCGAAAGCAGGCCGCCATCGTCCATGAAGCTCAAGCGTCTGCCCGAGGACTTTCAGGTCGAGGAGCTCTGCACCGTCAGTCCTAGCCCTCAAGGACGGTTCACGCTCTATCGCTTGACCAAGCGTGGACTGGGGACCCTCGAGGCGGTCGAAGCGATCGCTCGGCGCTGGAATTTGGCCAGCCGGCGCATCAGCTTCGGCGGACTGAAAGACCGGCACGCGGTGACCGTTCAATACCTCACGATCCTCGAGGGGCCACCACGGCCGGTCCGCCAGTCCAATGTTGAGCTGGAACCGCTTGGCTACCTGGCGCATCCCTACGGGCCCCAGCATTTTCGGGGCAATCGCTTCCGCCTGGTGATGCGCGACCTGGACCGAGAAAGCGCGGATTTGGCGGTCGCGCGGCTGGAGTCGGTCTGCCGCGACGGCTTGCCGAACTATTTCGACGACCAGAGATTCGGCTCGGTGGGCCACTCGGGCCAGTTCATCGCGCAGGCCTGGCTGGCCGGCGACCACGAACGAGCGCTGCGACTCGCGCTGGCCGAGCCCAACCCGTTCGACCGCTCAGGAGTGAAGGCCCAGAAGGCCATCCTGCGGCAGTGGTGGGGTCATTGGGCCGAGGCCAAGGCTCATATGGAGCGGTCCTCCGCGCGGAGCATCGTGACCTACCTCGTCGACCATCCGACCGATTACCGCGGCGCTTTCGCCCGGCTCAAGCGCGAGCTGCGTTCACTCTATTTCTCAGCCTTTCAGAGCCATCTTTGGAACCTCATCCTCTCGGGCTGGATGGAGCGAATCATCCCAGGTGAGAATCGCACGATGGTCGATCTGAAAGTCGCCAGGCTGGCCTTTCCGCACGATCTGCTGCCGTCAGAGCGCGCGCTCTTGCACGCCACGGCCTTGCCTTTGCCTTCGGCCCGCAGTCCCCTGCCGGAGGGAACACTGGCCGCCTTGATTCTCGATGTCCTTGAGCCCTTCGGGCTTTCGTGGAAGGCGCTGCGGGTCAAGCACCAGAAAGACGTGTTCCTCTCCAAGGGAACGCGTGCGGCCATGATCGTTCCCGCTAACCTCTCATTCACAAAGAGAGACGACGAGATCCATCCCGGGCGGCTGGCGCTCGAGCTGGCCTTCGAGCTGGGCAAGGGATCGTACGCGACGATGCTCGTCAAGCGGATCACGCAGCGGGAGGGCTCGTCTTGATGGAGATCGAGATCCTCTTGGAGGACAATCATTGCCTCGCCGTCAACAAGCCCGCGGGACTGCTCTCACAGGGAGATGAAACCGGCGACCCGAGCCTCGTTACCTGGGCCGCCGAGTACCTGAAGACCCGCTACCACAAGCCGGGAAGCGCCTACGTGGGGCTTGTGCATCGGCTGGACCGGCCGACATCGGGTGTGATCTTGCTTGCCCGGACCAGTAAGGCGGCCAGCCGTCTCTCCAAGCAGTTCCGCGAAGGTGCGATTGCCAAGCTCTACTGGGCGATCGTTGAGGGGCACCCTCGGCAGGATGAGGGCGTTTGGGTCGACTTCTTGGAAAAAAACGCGCGCGAGAACCGGGTTCGGGTGGTCGACCCGGCGGCCGATCGGACTCGGCAGGCCGAGGTGTCTTACCGCGTGCTGAAAAGCGCCGGAGAGTTCACCAAGCTCGAGCTGCGGCCGGCCACTGGAAGAAGCCATCAGCTGCGGGCCCAGCTTGCCGCCCGTGGGCTGCCGATCATGGGGGATCGCAAATACGGAGCGAGCACGTCAGTTGCGGCTCGAGACGGACATCGTCGGATCGCGCTTCATGCGCGCGAACTTTGCTTCAGGCATCCGACTCGCGGGGAAGTGATCTCAGTCGTCGCCCCGGCGCCGGCAGACTGGCCCGAGTTCGCGACACCATTGTGGGAATGAGCGAGCGGGTCCAATAGGCCAGGGGGAACGTGAGACCTGTGACCAGTAGCGCCGCCAGCGGGCGCCACGCCGTGCTATCGAGGTGCCCCGCCGGGGCGGGTGACGGCCTTGCATCCGCGGGATCGAGCAGCGAAACGGCGATTTGAGGCTGCAGTACGGGGTCGACGGAACCTTGCGTTCTGGCGGGGGTGGAGGGCTGGACCGGCTCGGCTCTGGCTACCACTTCCGCCGTAGCCGCCGCCACCGTTTGCAGTGCCGCCTTGACGCAGCCGGCCGGAGCCGGTCGGTTGGGGCTACTTGCCGCTTCTGATGCCGGGGCGGTTGATTCCAAGCGGCCAATCGGCGGAGGAGCACTCGAAGACGCCGCCGCGGGGCTCGAGGCGCGGCCCGGCTCCGTCGTACTGGCAGGTTTTACTGCTTGCGAGACCGCACCGCGGGGGGTCTCCAGTCGCTCCAGGCAGGCCGTCGTCGAGAGCCAGTCGTCCTGCGCGGTAAGTCCCAGGTCCTCGGCCTCACGATGTGCGATCTGGCTGCTGATCCGCTCGGTGGTGATCCGCCGGATGTACCACAGGGCGCCGGCCCGAGCGCCTTTGGAGTCGAAGAAATAGAGCGGCCGGGCGTCACCGGCGGCAAGCTCGAAGTTGTAGCGATCGAGCTGTGTCTTTCCGAGGGTCTTGAGGCTCACGGGCAAGGCGATGTAGCGAAGCCCGCGGCCGGTCGCCTCGGCGATGAAGGAAGGGGAGGCCTCGGAGGATTCACGCAGGTCCACAAGCGTCCTGTATCCCTTTTCGGCGAGCCAGTCCAGTCCGGCTTGCGAGGGGACGCTGCCGCCGGCGAGCTTGAGGTCGACGGCGGCGAATTGAGCGATGCCAGGCGCCCCTCCCGCGGGCGAGGCGGGTTCGGGCGCCGGCTGGGAGGCTGCGGCGAGGTTGAGCTCCGACTCACGGGGCGAGCGACCCGTGAGATGGTCGCTCGCCGGAGCCGGCCCCGGAGTCGAAGTCTCGGGCTTCCGCCGTGCCGACGGCGCGACCGGAGGAGTTGCGCTCTTCTCGGTGACGTCGTTGGGAAGATCCAAGGGCGGCAGGTGGTCGAGCACGCTCTCGCCCTGGTTGTCGGCCCGCAATACCGCGTTTCGCGGAGCAGTACGGGAAGAACCCTGTGCCGTCCGGTCGGCCGGCACAGGTGTCGCGATGAGCGTCGAGGTAAGATTGTCGGTACGCCCTCGCTGGAGTCGATCACCGGTACGCAGGGCGTCGTAGCTCGAGTTCGTCTTGGTTCCCGTGGAGGAACTCCCGGACCCAGAGGGATACGGCCGGACTGTACTGGACGGAGCCGCTCCCGGTTTGGCACTGGGAAGAGGCTCGAGCTCCGTAGCGGGGGGAGTTAGAGGCACTGTCGAAGGAACCCCGACAGGCGAGCCGACCGGGACGCCAATCGACTCCACGGGAACTCCACTGGGAACGCAGCCGCTTTCGGCGACGACTCCGGAACTGCCGCAGCAGGGCGCAGCGCGATCACGGCGGAAGGTGCTCATGACGAGATCAACCCTGCGGCCAATGCAGCCGCACGGGCTGAACGGACCCGACTGGCAACCGGTCTGGAGCAGACTGGCCGCGATCAGGCTTCCCAGCAAGGCAAGACGGCGGCCATGCCCACCGGCTGGACCTGGCTTCCCGCGATTGACGCCGCGGGCGCGTGACCATCGTAAGCTGAACATGTGGAGTTTCTCCCGTTTTCCGGCATCCCCTTGCCAATCGAAGCGTACCTCACGCACCGCCGCGCACCCCGGCCTCGACCGGCCGAGAACGCCTGGCGAGCGTGCCAGGGTGCGACCGGAAGTTGGTAATTGCCAAGAGAGCGGCACGGCGGATTCGAGCCTCCGGCGAAGCCAGCTTGACGCCAGCGCGGGGACTCTGATTTTGTGGTTCCCGTTCTGGCCGCTGTAGTCCGACTCCGGCCGCGGAAGATGACCGTGCTTGAGCGTGAAGAAGTTGCGCATCGGGATTCTCGGGGTGCTAACTCAACGGATCGATGAAGATTCCCGGACGCGACGTGAGATCCGAGCCCGCAAAGGCCCGGCAGGCCAGCCCGAGATTCCCCCGCGGGGCACGTCCCCAGTCTGGCACGCATCGTCCAGCGATACGGCCCGATCGATGCAAGGGTGTGCAACCGTGGCCGACAACCCAGGTCAATCTGAGCCGTCGCTGAAACTTAACCGACGATCGGATGGTTGCCAAAGAATCGGTCGCGTTTCTAGAATGAGCCCCAAAGTTCATGTCGTGCAGTCGTTAAAGTTTTCCCCGCTTGACCCGGGAGACGACCGCCGATGCCGGCTGCAGAGCCCACGCGATTGACAAAGTCAACGCCCAAGGAGCGGTTGCACCTTCGCTGGGCCGCCTTGGTCGGCATTCTCTCGGCGGCCTTCTTCGCCCTCGGACTGGGTGATGAACCGTTTGTGGATGAGTACGCTTATATCACCCAGTCTTACCAGCCCGATCTACTCTTCGCCGGGCGAATCGACGATGCGTCCTGGCTGGAGGTACTGTCGTACGACCTGGTCCCGCTGCCCAAGTATTTCATCAACCTGGCGTTCCGGGCCGCCGGGACGCCTCGGCCCTCGCGCCGGGACGCTTTGGCCTGGTACGAAGATACCTCGTACCGCTGGGGCAGCGGGGCCGATCTCTTCATTGCCCGGCTGCCGTCGGTCGTGCTGGCAGCTCTTGGCTGCATGGCGGTCTTCAGCTTAGGAACCCTGTTCAAGGACGCCTTGGCCGGCGGAATCGCCGCCTTCCTCATGGCTGCCAACCCGCTCTACCGTCTCCATGCCCACCGGGCCATGTCCGAGGCCGCTTGCGAGGCATTGCTGCTTCTGGCGCTGGGGCTGGGGCTCTGGACCTGGAAGCGGATCGTGACGGGCGGGCGCATCGCCATCTGCCTCGCTCTGATGGTCGCGGCCGGCACCCTCGCGGGCCTTTCCATCCTGGCCAAGTTCAACGGCATTCTGGCAGTCTTGGCACTCTGCGGCTGGGCGGCCCTGGCGCTTGTCTTGCCCGGCGTTCCGCTCGGGCGCAAGCTGGCGCTCGTCATTGGAACCGGCGCCGCCGTCCTCTCGGCCGGAGCCGTTTTCGTCGCGCTCAATCCGTTTATGACCGCGCATCCTCCCGAGCCTTTGCCGGAGAGCCTGAGGCCCACGGCCGAGCTTCCCACCTGGAAGAGGTTCGAGCTGCTGCTTGACCGCCGCCGCGAGGTTTCGCGGGAACAGCAGCAGATATTCTCTCATAATGCTCTGCACAGCCTGGCTGAGAAGGCCCGGGTCATCGCAGTGCAGGGGTTTGGCCGGTTCGGACCGCTCGGGCCGGCGAAATCGAACTCGACCATCCGTTACGACTCGGCGCAAGATCGAGGCGCTCTCCTCTGGCTGCCCGTGGTAGCGACCGGCATTGGGACGGCCCTATGGCTGGGCCAGCGTCAGGCACGATCCGGTGCAGCTCCCACCGCCTGGGCCCTCTGCGTCTGGTCGTTGCTGGCTCTCACTGTGGTAACCACGTACCTTCCGATGGCTTGGGATCGATACCAGTTACCCATCCAGGCACCGGCCGCTTTGCTTGCCTCGCTGCCGATGTCGAAAGTCTGTACAGCCGGGCAGCGATGTCTCAGGCCCTCCCGGCCCCTTTCGAGGCCTTGATGCGCGGTCCCAGGATTGGCGTCCAGTGCGCAGTCTTTCTGACCCTTCTGGGCAGCTACGCGTTCTTCTGGCACTCACGCGACTGGAATACCACCAGCCGCCTGATCCTCACCTATGCCATGGCCGACCGCGGCACCGTCTGCCTGGACGGACTGGAGAATCAGACCGGAGACATCGCGCAGCTAGGCGGGCATTACTACGGCGACAAGCTGCCCGGCTTCTCCCTGGTCGCGACGATTCCCTATCTTCTGGCGCGCTGGACTCTGGGGCTCCCTTCACACCCCCTCGGCCAGGACGCGATGGCCTACTGGCCGGCCGATTACTGGGTCACGCTGGGCACCTCGGGACTCTTCACCGCGCTTGTCGCCGTGCTGCTCTTGCGGCTGGCACACGACCTGGGCTGCTCGGAAAGGCAAGGTGCGCTTGTAGGACTGGCGTACGGTCTGGCCACGCCGGCTTACGTCTATGCGACCTTGGCTTATGGCCATCAGCTCACGGCATTCGCCCTTTTTGGCGCGCTTTACCTACTCTGGAAAACAGACTGCCCTCGTGAAGCGGTCTGGCTCGGCGCAGCTGGGCTGCTCGCGGCCGCCGCCGCCGTCATCGAGCTTCAGGTGGCTCCCGTCGTGGTCGTTCTCGGGGTCTATCTATTGGTCCAGTGCCTTAGCGGCCGGCGCAAGCCCGAGGCGATTGTCTATTTCGCGCTGGGAGCTGCTGTGCCGACGCTCTTCCTGCTGGGCTATAACCTGCTGGCATTTGGTTCGCCCTGGGACATGGGCTACTTTCACCACGCGACGGCCCAATTCGCCCGGGTACACAACCGGCAGAACCCACTAGGCTTGCGGATGCCGGACCCTGCGCTCATCGGACCCTTGCTCTGGGGCGAGCACCGTGGCCTACTCTGTTATGCACCCATTCTTTGGCTGTCAGTCCCTGGCTGGTATGTCCTGGCCTCACGCCGGCAGACCGGACTTTGCGTCGTCTCGCTGGCATGCGCTTTGGCGGTTTTCGTCGTGAACCTGAGCTACCCCGAATGGACCGGGGGATGGTCGACCGGCCCTCGCCTGCTGGTGCCGCTCTTGCCGTTTGCGATGATTCCCGTCGCGGCGGTCCTGGCCGTGGCGGGCCCTTGGTCGCGTGCCGTATTCCGGCTGGCGGTATTTCTGGCCGCCGCAGGGGCGACCTTAATGCTGCTCTTTCAAGGCGTCGGGGCCCGAGTACCGCAAGACGTCCCCGCGCCCCTGCGGGCGATCGTTTGGCCGCTTTGGACGGGTAGTACGACCGTGCCGCGGTGGTGGACCGGCGACCGCTTCACCCGTACCATGATGGCCGTGCTGGCGGCTGATTGGGTGAAAAACTTGCCCGAAAGCCGGCAATGGCGTCAGTTCTTACCGCTGATTCTGGGACAGCTCGCGGCGCTCTTTGCGACTGCCCGGATGACGCGAAAAAAGCTGCCCGCCAGCGGCCCTGCCGCCAGCGCTTCAAACCTGGCTATTGATCAGAAGCAAAACCGCGATCGTGCCGATCAAGATGCCGAAGATCCAGAGGCAAAGTCGCCACGAGTGGGTCCAAATTCTGGCCCATGACTCGTGGCGCGATGCCGAGTAAACCAGGCTGATCGCGATCACCAGGGGAAAAACCAGCCAGTAGACACTGGAAGGAGAAAAGGTCATGCGGGGCCCCCGGCCTTGATCCCTTCGCTCGAACCGAGCCCGGCGACCACTCCGCCGGCGGGGGCTGTGGGCTCGTTGTCGGCATAGGCGGGACCTTCAAACGCGTCGTAGATCGCCAGGATATTGAGCAGTCCCGCGACGGTTGTGTAGATCGAGCCGATCTCGATGACCTTGCCTCGCCCTTGCAGCCCATTAATCACGTTTTGGGACGGTTCGGCCATGAACCCCCAGAACCAGGGGCCGGAATCAGGAGAGAGATAGTGCAGGGTTCCCTGGATCAAAGCGGGCAGCGAGGGCAGGCCCACAAAAAACTGGCCCAGATAGTAGAGGCAAAATTTTTCGGGATTGTTCAGCGGGTTGACCCACCGCCAGTAGATGTTCTTCCCTTCCCCCAGCGCGAAGCCGACGAGGTAAAGACCTAGAATACAGATCGCGTAGAGCCAGCCCTTGCCGGTACGACCCTGGTAGAAATGTCCGAGGCCCGGAACGAGCCACGCCAAGAAGGCGGCCAGGTACGGTTGACGCAGCGGCACGGAGGGTTGGCTCATGGCGGAAACGATTGCGGGCACGGAAGCGCAAGCAAGCCTTGCGTGTGGGCCAAAACGCTCTATCGCGATGCTATCACGAACCCGGGAAAGGAATCCAGACCGACCGGCCGAGCCTACCTTGACCGAGCCAGCGCGATGACATTGGGGCACAACTACGGCTAAGACGAAGCGTTATCACCCTGCGTAATCGGCGTTGGTCGGTAAATGACACTCACTTAGGATTGATTCGACGAGCTCGGCAGAGACCGTCTCCTGACCGATCGCGGCGGCCGCCATCAGGCAAAGTGACGCCAGCCGGTCGAGACCCCGCGGGCTGCCGGCAGAGTGCAAATGGAGCCTCGTCACAGCGCTCGGGTCAAAAATCGCCTGGGTGCATCCGGCTGCCGCTAGCTTCGCCGCGAGGTACATCTCGGCCTCGGCACAGGAAACCGGCGCCAGTCCGATCGCCAGCGTCCAGTCTGACGGCCAGAAAAGCGCGTCCTGACCGGAGGAACCATCGACCGCGAGCAGGACCGTGACCCGCCCGCGCTCGCGTGCTCCCAGATGCCCCAGGCGGCGGAGAGCCTCATCCGCACCCGAGAATTTCGGTGTCCCGCTCTCGTCGACGGCCAGAATCACTTGAAACCCGCTGGCGAGGCAAACCAGGACCGCTTGCTCGAGCGCGCGCCAGGCTTCGCTTTCCGTCGCTCGATCGAGCCCACGATGGCGCGCACCCAGTCCACGGGCGAGGCGGCCGCAGAGCGCGGCGGCGTCAATCGGGCTGCTCGCCAGGGCGAAACGACGCGTTGGCGATCGCGCCTGGTCGATCGCTCGTGAGAGCACCAAGGTCTTGCCCATGCCCGCGGCCGCGCTGAGAACAGCACGCCGATGACCGGCCTCGATGGCGTGAACGAGCCGGGCGACCGCCTCTTCCGATCCGGGCAACGGGACATAAGGGCTGTTGCCTTCAAGGAATGGATCTCGGATCATGCCCCAGTTCGGTTTCCACACCCGTCGGCCCCCCGGTCAAGACCTCTCAAAAAGCAGGCCACATCTTCCCCATGAGTTGTGACTGGCCCGCGGATCGCGTATTACCCCTAAAATCGGATAAGATGCAAGCTGATTTTTGGCCGCCCTGGAGTCGAGCGTGTCTGTCCGGTTCTATTGTCCCGACCCGCCGCAAGATGGCTGCTTCCAGCTGCCGGCCGACGAGGCCAGGCACCTCGCCCGGGTCTGCCGGCATGTGCCGGGTGATCGCGTCGAACTCTTTGACGGAAAAGGATTTGCCACTATAGCTATGGTCAAGCAGATCGGCCCTGACCGCGTGTTGCTGGTGGCCGAGGGGCCGCCCCTGGCCGATCCGTCGCCCAGATGCTCGCTAACCCTAGCCACCGCGATCCCCAAAGGCGAGCGCTTCGACTGGCTCGTTGAGAAGGCCACGGAACTGGGAGTCCACCGCCTCATCCCGCTGCTGACCGAACGATCGGTCGTCGATCCCCGGTTGGCAAAAATCGACCGCCTCAGGCGAGCTAGCATTGAAGCAGCCAAGCAGGCACGTCGGAGTCGGCTCCTGATCCTTGAGAATCCCTGGAAGTGGGCGGATCTGGTTGGCCGGGCACGGCATGATTTTTGTTTCCTCGCGCAACCTGGCGGGCTCTCGCCAGCGCTTTGGCCTGGCTTGGCCGGGGCGCGCGAGGTCTTGCTGGCGATCGGCCCGGAAGGCGGTTTCAGCAGTGCCGAAGAAGACCTGGCGCTGGCCGCCGGTTGGCAGCCGATCAGCTTGAACCAACATATCTTGCGTATCGAGACCGCGGCCCTGGCAGGGGCTGTGCTCGTCCTGACGCGATGCGAGGAGCACGGCACTATTGCCTTGGACTGAGATGGCCAAGCTGCTGCTCTTGGGCGCTTCTGCCGGCATTCTGAGCGGCATGTTCGGAATCGGCGGCGGGCTGGTGATCGTGCCGGTATTGATCGTGGTCTTCGGGCTCGACGCCAAGACGGCCGTCGGCACCTCGCTCTTTGCCCTGCTTTTGCCCACGGGGTTGCTGGGCGTACTCGAATACTGGCGACGGGGCGAGCTGCGGCTAGTGCCCGGACTCTTGGTGGCGCTGGGGCTCTTCTGCGGGGCCTACTTCGGCGCCCGCGTCACCGGCCTTCTCTCCATTTCAATCATGAAACGCGCTTATGCAGCGTTTCTGATCTTGGTCGCTATCTATTTTCTGTGGACGAGCACGCCGGAAGCCGACAAGGGACTCGAGAAACAGCCGGGAACGCTGCCGCAAATTCGAAGGGATGAACGGGAAAGCGCCTCTCACTCGGTCCATTGACCGCCCGACTTGTCCTGGTAAATCGACCAGACAAAGCCGTCCGGATCGCGAAGCGCAAACTCGCGCCAGCCCCAGGGCTGGTCCGTGGGCTCGCCCGAGACGCTCAGGAAAGCCTTTTCATCGATGCAGTGTTGATAAAATGCGTCCACATTTTCGACCTGGATCTGTAGGTGGATGCCGACGCCCAGGCGAGTGTCGTTGAATTCTTCGGCATGGGGTTCCTGGGGGTGAATCATGAGCGTGAAGGAGCCCAGGCGAAGGATGGCGAGGCTAAAGGGCGCTCCCTCGTGTTCGGCATGGACCTGCACGATTTCTGCTCCGACGATTTCGTTGTAGAACTCGAGCGACCGGCGAACGTCCTTGACGTACAAGAAGACGCTGGTGACTCTGGCCGCCATGAGATTCCCCTTCTCGACCTCTCCTGTGAGGCTCCTGGCCCGCAGGTTTGGGAAGATACACGCAATCTTTGATTCTGACAATCGTAACCGCCGCAGCGGGCGTCTAAGTGTCTAGCGCGAAGGCGTGACAGGACTTGCAAGAAAGTCCACCGTGCCGCGGATGGCCGGCAGCAGGTAGCCGGCAGCCGAGTAATGACCACAGTCGTACCAATGGATGAGCGGACGCCCGGCCGCTTTCCAGAGGGCCAGGGTCGATGCGGGGGGGACGACCTCGTCGATCTTCCCCGCGATAAAAAGCAGTCGCTTGCCCGCGAGCCGGTGCGCGTAAGTGAGGGGGTCGAACGGATCAGTGAGGGACTTGAGCTCTTCGAGGGTGCGGCCGGCGGCCAGCCAGGACTCTCGAAATCGCGTGGCTTCCGGCATGTTCCAAAGGATTTGGGAAAGGTCTCCCCCCGCCAGCAGAAACACCCCCTCGTGTGCGGCCGGATCGATCGCGACCGCCAGCGCCGCGACGATCCCGCCTAAGCTGATCCCCGCGACACCCAGCCGCGACTCGTCGACGCAACCTCGGCTTTGCAGCCAACAGAGAGCCCGCCGGACGTCACAAACCCCTTGCCGCATGGAGGTTGTCGTGCGGTCGATGTCGGCCGAGAGGAATCTCCGGGCTGGTCCGGCATCGCGTGGCTTCCGTTCCCCGTAATAGGGAAGCTTGAGGAAAAGGGCCGCGACCCCCTGATCGGCGAGCCGGGCCGCCATGTAGCGCGAGAGCGGAAAATCCGACCCCAGAATATGCAGCACGACGACCGCGGGCCGCTTGCCGGCGAAGCCCACCGGTTCGAAGAACTCGGCGTGGACCAGGTTGTTTTCGGCATCGGGCGAGGTGATCGGGGATGGAAAGCGAACGAGGGAAACGTTGTATCTTGGCGTCTGGAGAACTGGTTGGAGCTCGTATCCAAAGGTCTGCGCCTCGAGCCGGAACGGCGCTGGGACCGATGATTCTAGAGCCGCCGGCTGGAAGACGACCTCACCACGCTGGAGAATGCCCGGATCGATGAAGCCGTACCAGAAGAGTAGGAACCAGAGCCCCACGATTCTTTTCCTCCGCCCCAGAAACCGTCCGTAGGACGTTGTCTTTCTTCCAGTCCACGATTAGATTACGCCAACGACTAATCAACGGGAAAGGGAGTTCCCTGCTGATGGAAGCCTTGTCTGACCGCGCTTCACGCCTTCAACCGCGCTCAATCTGCATCATCAAGCCGAGCTCGCTGGGCGACATCGTCCACTCTTTGCCTATCTTACCGGCGTTGCGCCAGCTCTTTCCCATGGCGCGCATAAGCTGGGTGGTAAGCGCCCCCTTCCGCAGCTTGCTCGATGGCCATCCGCACCTCGACCAGGTGATCGCCTTCGAACGAGGCGGCTTGCATCTTTCGCCTCGCGGTGCGCTGGGTACGGCCCGGCTCTTGGGCCGGCTTTTCAAGCAGAATTGCGATCTGACCATCGATTTGCAGGGGCTCTTGAGGTCGGGGCTGATGACTGCGGCGACCCGGGCGCCGGTGCGTGTCGGCATGGCCGATGCGCGCGAAGGGGCCCGGCTCGCCTACACGCATCGCGTGGACGCCTCGCGCCTCGACCTCCATGCCGTGGATCGGATCCGCAGGGTCGTCGCGGCGTTGGGACTGGTCGACTTCGAACCCTCGTTTCACATTCCCTCCAGCGCGAATGACCGGCGATGGGCGACGGAGTCTCTGGCGGCGGTGCCCCGGCCTCGCCTGGTCTTCAATCTGGGTGCGCGGTGGCTGACGAAGCGATGGCCCCCAGAGCACTTCGCCGAGGTTGCACGACGGGCGGTCTCGGAGTTCGGAGCGGGGTTGGTCGCCGTGGGATCCTCTTCCGACCGGCCCCTCGTTGCCAGTTTTCGCAACCACCTCGGAACCCTGCCGCTTCTGGACTTAAGCGGACAGACAACCCTGCCGCAACTGGCCGCACTAGCCGAGCAGTCAGACCTGTTCGTCTCCAACGACACGGGGCCGCTGCACGTTGCGGCGGCCGCGGGAGCCTCGGTCATAGGCATCTACACCTGCACGAGCCCCCGCCTCACCGGTCCCTATGGCCCGCGCGCAGTCACCGTAGAGAGCTGCGTCTGGTGCGCGGCGAGCTTGCGTAAGTCGTGCGACCGCCTGGAATGCTTTTCCGAGCTGTCCGCCGATCGCGTCTGGCCGGTGGTTCACGGCCGGCTGCTGCACAGCCTCGAACCCGCAGCTTGAACCCCTTCTCGGCGGCCTTCTCGCCTTCTCAAAATAGCTTTCTCGATCGAAAAAACACTTCACCCCTCTGCCGGGGTTCTGGTAAACTGCGTGTATTGGTAAAGCTGCGGTGGACGAGTTGACTTTGTTGTGCGCTTCCCAGGGATGGACGATGCGCCAATTCCCAGGGGGTAAACAATGTTGCGGCGCACGCTACAAATTGCCCGGGCGACGATTTTCAGGCGACAGTACAACCAGGCCCGTGCCGGCTTCAAGCCAACGATCGAAGGTGTGGAAGAACGGATCCTGCCAAGTACGCTGGCAGGTGGGTTCACGCAGAGCGTCGTAGCCAGAGGACTCATCGAGCCGGCAGGACTGGTTGCAGTTCCTGACGGCAGGATCTTCGTGATCCAGCAGACGGGTCAGGTTCGCGTCATCCAGAACGGTCACTTGCTGCCCCAACCGCTCCTGTCGCTCACCACCGATTCGGGTGTCGAGCGCGGCCTGGTTGGCATCACAGTCGATCCTGGTTTTCCGAAGGTTCCTTATATTTACGTGTATTACACGGTGCCGGGCGTGCCAGCGCACAATCGGGTGAGCCGCTTCACCGTCGTGGGAAACGCTGCGGTGCCTGGCAGCGAGGTGCCGTTGTTGGACCTTCCGGGCCTGAATGATGGCCACCACAACGGTGGTTCGCTAAAGTTTGGGAGTGACGGCAAGCTCTACATCGCCGTGGGTGAGAATGACGTCCCGTGGAACTCGCAGTCGCTCAATACACCGCTGGGCAAGATCCTTCGCATCAACCCCGACGGCACGATTCCCACGGACAACCCATTCTACAACCAGACGACGGGCGTGAACCGAGCGATCTGGGCCATCGGGCTGCGCAATCCCTTCTCGACGGCGGTCCAGCCCGGCACAGGGCTTTTTTACATCAACGACACCGGCGCGGATACGTGGGAAAAGATTGACAAGGGTGTTGCAGGCGCGAACTACGGCTGGCCGATCACAGAAAACGCCACTGGCGATCCGCGTTTTCAAAACCCTCTTTACGTTTACAATCACGGTCCCAATGACCGCAACGGCGCGGCCATCACCGCTGGCACGTTCTATGACCCAGCGCAACCCCGGTTTCCGCGTTCTTACATCGGTCGCTATTTCTTTGGCGATATCACCGGCTGGGTCAAGGTCTACAATCCTGCAAACGGTAAGGTTACAAATTTCGCAACGCATCTGCCTACCGTGCTCGACGGACTGGCCGTCGATCCCAGCGGCGCTCTCTATGTTGTGAGCCGGGGCAACGGTTACAACACCGGCACGATCTTGAAGATCCAGTACCGGGGACGCTAAAGCGTCGACCAATATGCGCCTGCCGCAGTAGATCAAAACGACTGCGCCGCTGCAAACGGCAATCGATGCGCCCGCCGCGTCGCCCATATCAGAAAAGCTCCTCTGGCCACAACTTAGGGCCGCTTTTTTTCCAATGACCCGACAATGGGCTAGGAAGTCAGGGATTACCTGCAGAATCCTCCGCGTTTCTAGCCGCCTGTCGGGTCGTTGTTTTTTTCACGCTCAACGGCCAGGCGTCCCGGGGCCGCCGCCGAGCCGTGGCCAGCGGGCCCTCGCCTGCACGTCGCTATTGGATCCGCCCCTTACTGCGGCGACACATCCAGTATCATATCAATCGCATGTGTGGCTATTTCCCATTGGGCCAGGCCGATCGAAACGCTTTAAATCGCAAATACTCGCAGGCATTTTAGGAAAGGAGCGGTCTTGATCGTCGCGGTAAACCGGTGCCAAATCGAGGCCCCTGTTTGGTTCGCTTTGGACGGAACTAGGATCGCTTCAGGTTAAGAAGAATTCACTGCCGCCGCGTCGATGCTCTTCTTGTTCCGAATTTCCATCATGCGCCTGCTTGACACGGCTGTAAAAGGCGGTTGATATAGAGGTCGCCAGGGAGCTTGGTGCTTAATCACGCGGGGAAGCAGCGTGGGAAGGATGCGAAGAACAGGCAGAATGTCGAAGCCTCAGTAAGTCTTCCTGGCCGTAACATGTGTTTTGCATACTTTCTGAAATGATTTTTCAGTGGCGGGTTAGTCGAGATGATCGCATAAAGGACTACACCGATGGCCAATCCACTTTCGGATGCTCTCACGGCCGCCATACTCACGGAACAGCCCCAGGACGCAGAAATTGAAGGAACGGAACGTTTGCGGCGCTTGGTCGAGTTTCTCGCCGCCATCGTTTTGTTCGTGCTCGTCTCACCCTTGATGTTGATCTGTCTGTTTCTCGTTCGCGTGACCTCGCCCGGCCCGGTGATCTACACCCAAAAGCGATTAGGGCGTCGCGGGCGCCACTTCACGCTTTACAAAATCCGCACGATGTGCGTTCAGAGCGAGCCTGATGGCCCCAAGTGGTGTCGTCCGCGCGATCCCCGCGTCACCCCCGTGGGCCGAATCCTCCGCTGGACCCATCTCGACGAGCTTCCGCAGTTGATCAATATCCTGCGCGGGGAAATGAGTATCATTGGACCCCGTCCGGAACGGCCCGAGATAGCTGTCGAGCTGGAGCGTGCCTTGCCCGGCTATCGCTGCCGCCTCGCGGTGCGTCCCGGTGTGACCGGACTCGCACAAGTCTTGCAACGCCCCGACCAGAATTTGAAAATGGTGCGTGCTAAGCTCTTCTATGATTTGCGCTACATCGACCAGCGGAGTTGGTGGCTCGATCTGAGGATCCTGCTGGCAACCGTGCACCATTTGTTGAATATTCCTCCTGTCGTGATCGCCTGGCTGTTTGCTTTTCCGTTCTTGCCCGTTGAGCCAACGCCGCAAACGCCAGGGGCCGTGGAAGCTAATCTCGTCACGGCGGCCGTCGCACCTCAGCTCGGTGATGCATGAATTCCCGGCCGTCAGCCCGGGTCGTTTCGGCCAACTCAGAACGATTCGATTGAGTAGGTGCTGAGCCATGGCGGGTTCGAACCGGCATGGCTTTTTCCATCGCGCATGTTGGTGGTCAATCACGGGCTCCGCGAAGCCTTGGGTATCTTTGGGTATCTTTCAGCGGTGACGAACGGGACGGTCCGTCCCCAAGGGCGCAGCAATTGCTTGCCTATCGTCGACCGTCGAACAACCATGGTCCGAGGATCACGATAGCCATGGCAGCGAAGGAATATGACCTGATCGTCGTTGGGGGTGGCCCGGCCGGGATCAGCGGGGCGACTACGGCTCGCATCCTCGACAAGACCGTAGCCCTGGTGGACCGCCATCACGAGCTGGGCGGCGCAGGGGCGAACACCGGAACGGTCCCCAGCAAGACCCTCCGCGAGACAGCCATGGCCCTTTCCGGGCTGCGATCCAGAAACCTTTATGGTGTGGATCTCTCGCTGCGCCGAGAAGCGACCGTCAGCGACTTCTTGCGGCACGAGCGGAACGTCAAGAGCGGGTTGAACATCATGTTCGCCCAGCGGCTCGAATTTTACGACACCGACGTCTTTTACGGGGACGCGTCATTCCTCGATCCCCACTCGCTGCGCGTCCAGACATGTCCCCGCAGTTCAGCCAAGGATCAGCACAAGTCCGACGTGGCCATGGAGGAGGGAGAGCTGTTGCTGCATGGCCAGAAAATCTTGATTGCCACGGGATCGAGCCCGGTGCGACCAGACATCTTTCCTTTCGGTCCCGGCGTCTACGATTCCGACACGCTCTTGGAGCTGGTAAAGCTGCCGCGGACGATGGCGGTGATCGGCGCCGGGACGATCGGCAGTGAGTATGCCTGCATCTTCGCCGCGCTGGGAACCGAGGTCCATCTGATCGATGGCCGCGATGTGCTCCTGCCGTTTCTGGACGGTGAAGTCTCAAAGACTCTTGAAGAAGAGATGAAGCGGAGCGGAATCGTTTTCCACTGGAAAGAACGCGCCAATTCCTGCGCTTTGCTGGACGCTCGCGAGCCGGGAGTTTCCGGGCGCGTTGCGCTGGACCTCAGCTCGGGACTGAAGCTCGAGGTCGACGAGGTGCTCGTATCCGTCGGCCGCAAGAGCAATACCGAAAGCCTGAACCTGGGCGTAGCGGGAGTGAAGCTGGGTGACCGCGGCCTCATCCTCGTGGATGAGACGTTCCAAACGAGCGTGCCGAAAATCTACGCCGCTGGCGACGTGATTGGCTTTCCGGCCCTGGCGTCGACGAGCATGGAACAGGCCCGCTGCGCTGTGCGGCATGCATTTGACCGCCAGGCCCGCGACGGAACTCCCAAGCTATTGCCCCACGGCATCTGGACGATTCCCGAGATCGGCATGGTAGGCAAGACCGAGGAAGAGCTCAAGAAGGATGGTATCCCCTATGTCGTCGGCCGGGCCGCGTACAGCGACATTGCTCGCGGCCGGATCATCGGCGATACCCGGGGCTTCCTCAAGCTCCTCTTCCGACTGCCCGATCTCGAGCTAGCAGGCGCGCACGTCATCGGTGAAGATGCCACCGATGTCGTGCACATCGGGCTCATGGGCATGCTGACTCACGCCCGCGCAAGTGTCATTGATGCAATTTGTTTCAATCTGCCCACACTGGGCAGCTTGTACAAGGTTGCCACATTCGATGCGCTGCAAGCAGCCCGCCGCACAGCGGGAATCTCGCCGGACCAACTGCTGGACTGACGCCAAGATGCGTCAGCTCGACTGTCTTTAGGCCGGCTCGTCCAGGGTCGCAAACGGGTCGTCGCCTTCGTCCAAGCGGATCGGCGGAGGGACGAAGAGGTCAGTCGTAACGACCTGCTGGCTGGGTATTTCAGGGATTTCGACGAGCCCGACAGGAGCCGCGTGAGCGGTTGCCTCGAGGGGCCCGACGGGCGCCGCGTGAGCGGTTAGCTCGACGGGCCCGACGGGCGCCGCGGGTAACTGGCTGCGGGCCTCGGAACGGTTAGCCGCCTGGGAAATCGCCACGGGCCGGTGCTTTTCCAGCAGGTGGCCGACATCGAATCGCTCGCCAATGTAGTGGCGTCGAACCTCGGGATTGTTGAGGATCTCCTCGCGGTTGCCGTAGGCGAAGACGCGGCCCTCACGTATCAGGTAACAGCGATCGGTGACTTCGAGAGTTTCGCGGAACTGGTGGTCGGTCAGCAGGATGCCGATGTTGTACGTCTCGACCAGAGCGCGGATCTGGTCCTGGATCTCGGCGACGGTCTTGGGATCGATGCCGGCGAACGGCTCATCGAGCATGATGAGCTTGGGCTCGGTGATGAGGGAGCGGGCGATTTCCAGCCGCCGGCGCTCGCCACCGGAGACGCGATTGGCCTTGGTCTTGCGGATCGTCGTCAGCCCGAACTGCCCGAGAAGCTCGTCCTGCCGCGCCTTACGCTGTTTACGCGTCATGTTCGGACGGGTCTCGAGAATCGCCATCAGGTTGTCTTCCACCGAGAGCTGGCGAAAGACGCTGGTATCCTGAGCGAGATAACCCATCCCCGCGCCCGCCCGCTGGTACATGGGAAGCCGGGTCACGTCGCGGCCGTCGAACTTGACCTTGCCGCCATCGGAATCGATCAAACCGATGGTCATTCGGAAGCTCGTGGTTTTGCCCGCCCCGTTGGGGCCGAGCAGGCCGACCACCTCACCCCGCTCGACGTCATAATCGACGCCATTTACCACCTGCCGCCGGCCGTACCATTTTTCCAGCCCGCGAACTTCCAAGATCGCCATGGCTCGATCCTCCTTGATCGTCTAGGACGGCGGCGAGCCCGCTGCGGAAATGCCTGAAAGTTCTCCGCCCGCCCTTGCCGCGCCCCTGGATTTCACCGGATCCACTTCATCCGCTCGAAGTAGGGCCGCCATGGCAGCCTGATGTCGCGGCTCCAGCGGATATCCGGTCCGAACGGAACCCCATGCGGCCAGTAGACATAGAAGGCCTTCCCGGTCAGCAGGTTGCGGGGGACTTCCCAGGATTTTCGGTTGCTGGAATCCCAGGCTAAGTCGCTCGAATCCCAGCCTCGGCTGTCCTTGCTCCGCGGGCTATTGTCGCCGAGCATTAAGAATCGGTTCTCGCCCAGCTCATAATCCTTGGATCGAACCCGGGCGATATTGGGAAACCCGCCAGGATCAGCCAGGAAATCGAAGAGCTCGATAGGGTTACGTGGAGAATGCTCGCCGAACACCGGCGCGTAATCGTTCGCTCCAGGGTACTGTGTATAGTAGATATCGCGTTTCAGGACAAGGTCGCTCACGACGGCCGAGCCACCCCGGACCGCGATACCGGCGGGCGAGAGATCGGCTGCGGCCGGAACGGGGACCTCGTCACCTCGATCGTACTCGACACCGGCGCCCCCCACGGGTCGCCCGTTTACCCAAAGCGTCATCCGGTCGTCGACGTTGGCGAAGTCGATCTGGTACTGCCCCGGCCGTTTCACGGGGGATTCGAGTTCCAGCAGCGTCTGCTCACCGCGAAGCAACCGGGCGACGCCGGTTTCCAGGTTGACGATGCAACGGTGTGAGACCCCGCCTTTGATCAGGTCGAAACTGAGCTCGCCTGATTTCGACAGCACCTGGACGCTGGCCGAGAGCGTCAAATCGCCGACCCAATGAGGCTGCATCCACGCAGTCTCGGTGTCGCGGTGCGGTTCATCGACGATGTTGGAGCCGTCGGAAGTGAGATTGGTGTTATACGAGTAAAAATCGGTGATGAGAGTCGGCCGCGGGGCGCGTGGCAGCGCCTGGTCGTTCAGGATGGCGTCCCACTGCTCGGGGTCGGGAACGAGATGGCTGTAACGCAAGTCGACCCACGCGCCGTCTATTGGTGATTCTCCACGATAGACCCCGGGCTTCTGGTCGTCGTTTTGCCAGCCGCCAGCCGAATTCCAACGACGCCATTCGGGGCGGTCGGCCAGCGCCTTGGGCCGGTTGCGGTCGTCGTAGACGGCCATCTGCATGGCCGACTGATGCTTCAGGGGTTTACGTTCGAGCCGGAAGCCATTGCCTCCCTTCGGTTTGACGAAGATGTCGCCGTGCTTGATGCGGATCGTCTCGCCGGCAAGGCCAACAAGACGCTTGATATAGTTGACCTCCGGTTCCTCGGGGTAACGAAAGACGACCACGTCCCAACGCTGGGGCGATGAAGCGCCCGGCAAGAAGGAAAGATCGTAGGGAAACATCATCACCAGTATGCGGTCGCCCTTGAAACTTGGGGCATCGTTCAGCGGTTTCGCCTGGAAGCGGCAATTGACGCAAATCCCGGAGTACACCTGGCGCGGGAACGAGCGGCCTTCAATCTCTTCCGACGCGTTGACCGTATAAACAAACCCGCACTGCGGGCAGGTCAGCTCCTTGTGGCGGCCCATGAGCGTCGGCGCCATCGAGCCGGTGGGAATCACGAACGCCTGAGCCTCGAAACCCCGGACCACGAGAGCCAGGATGAAGGCGACGACGATCGCCTCCACCGTGTCTCGATGGCCTTCTTTAGGTTGTTGTTGCGCCTCCTGGGGGGCAGATTTGCGGGAGGCTGGGGTGGGGGCTGATTTCACGGTCGAGGCGGTCCGTCCCATCGTCGGCTCTTCTCCCGTAGCATCCGGACGGCCGGGCGGGAGGCCGGTCTTGCCGTCGCGGTTTCTTGGGCACGATGGGCCCGCACGAAAGAGCGGTGGTTCCCCATATCCAGCGGGTTACGTGCCAGATCTAATGAATGTACCGGATTCTGCGCGGATCGGGAACCCAATAAACCGACCGGCCGAAGAGCTCCAGGGCCACGACCTGCCCGGGAAGGTGCACCAAGAACGGCTTGCCCAGGAACATCGCCCGAGGAACCACTGGACTTCCCGACCAGAACCGCGAGTCGTTGGAGACCGGGCTGTTGTCGCCCAGCACGAAAAACTCGTCGGCACCAAGCTGGTATGGTTCGTTCACTCCATGCGGACGCCGTAAGCTATTGCCCAAGCTGGACGTGTAATAGACGTCGCGGAAGAGTTTCAGGCCGCTTACCGAAAGCGAGCCGCCCCGTACTCCCAGGGCGACAGGTGTCGAGTCCGGCGGAGGCCCGCTGGAGGGATCGTCATAGTCCAAGGGTTCGAATAGTGGCTGGCCGCCCAGGGCGACGGTAAGCCGCTGATCGACAACGGAGGCTTCCAGAACCACCTCGCGCGGCCAACGGTCGCGCTCGCCCAGCGGGTTGTAACGCGGCAGCACGCGGCTCCGCCGACCGTTTCTGACAACTTCGAGCATGCCTCGATCACCCACGGGAATATGCACCACGAAGCGATCGCTGCCGGAATTGATCCGCACAGCGAGCGTCTCGACTTCTTTGGTCAGGGTCAAACGAGCCTCAAGTGCCAGGTCAGGAACGATGTTGTCCGATCCCAGATCGCTGCCGTTATAGGCGTAGTGATCGCGAACGGGCCCATACCGGCCCTGTACGGGATCCCAGTGCCGGTAGACCAGCCAATCGACCGGGTCGCCGGGAGCCGGAGAGACGTATCGGTGCTCGAAGCCGCCTTCAGTTTGGCGCCAGCCTGAGGGCAACGGATGATGGAGCCAGCCCCGCAGATAGTACCATCGCGGGAACCGATCCGAATCGCGGGGGAAATACCGCGCGTCGTGCACCAAGATTTGCATCCCCCGCAGCTCGTATAGGCTCTTACGCGCGATTTGACCGTTGATCACGATGTCGCCATGAGCGATCTGGACCGATTCACCGGGCAGCCCGACGACCCGCTTCACGTACGCCTGGGTCGGCTCGCCGGGAAAGTGGAATACGGCCACCTCCCAACGCCGGGGAGCGCGAAGCTCGTAAAGAAATTTTTGCACCAGCACGCGGTCGCCGTTGCACTCGACGGCCGGAACATTCTCCAGGTCGGTTTTGCCGCAGTTAGGACAGACCGGGTGCGGCGGGCGGCCCACCTCGTCTAGGCCGATCACGAAGACATAGTCGCAGTTAGGACAGGCAAGTTCGCGATGATTGCCCAGGAGCGTGGGGGCCATGGACCCAGTCGGCACCACGTACGCCTCGGCCGAGAACGTGCGGAAGACCAGCACTCCCAGACAGAGCACGACGACCAGATCGACGGTTTGGCGAATGACTCCCGAAACGGGGTCCGCTTGGGTACCGCAGCGTGCAGCCGGCCTGGGGTCGATCATGGTGCCTTGTTCTTTGTTCCAGGTTTTCCGGGGCGACGGTAGAAGGTCCGGGCTGCGGCGCGGTCTTAATCTTCCGTGTCGTCAAGGACCGACAGGAACGCTTCCTGGGAAATCTCGACGTTTCCTACCTGCTTCATACGTTTCTTGCCTTCCTTTTGCTTTTCCAGCAAT
>JBKQMU010000139.1:0-3891 GCA_052146555.1 Isosphaeraceae bacterium | reverse complement strand
TTTGAGTTTCTTTCGCGTCCGAGTCATCGATTCTCGTCCTCAGTCGAGTGATAACGCGTGTGGGTCGGGGTCGCGCGCGAGATTCAGCTCCTCGAGCGACTCGCCAGCGGCAAGATCGTCGTTGGACTTCAGACGCTGGCCGGCCAGCCGTTCAAACTCCGCGGCCGACACGACCACGACCGAGTCCTTCCGGCAGCGAACTCGCTGCGGCCCCTCCGTGAGCGCCCGTTTCACGAGCTCGCTCAAGCGACTCTTGGCTTCGGCGAGATTCCATTCCTGCATGGTTTTCCCCCCGTAGAAGTCGCGACAATCATCCAATTATCGAAAACCTCATTTGGAATCCATCGTGAAACATCCGGCCGCAATCGCTACAGGGTCGAATTCAGGTCAACCGGCGATTGCGTGCAAGCAATTGCTTCGATGCAAATTCCCTTGCCGTGTATATCGTACACTCACTTGGTGGAGAGAGAAAAAAACTTCGGCCGCTGAATTTTGGCCTGACTCGGACAATTTTATTGCATGCACTTACGCCGGAGACGAAGGACACTTCGCTCATCGGGCCTTGTTTTGCGTCGAAGGCAATTGCGCGTTTGAGTGAATGCGTTGGGTAGCACCTTGCTGGTTAAACCACTCTGATCGATAATGCGTCCGGGATCGATCCAGGAAGGCCGGCAGGTCCTTTTCGTCTTTGTCGTGGTTCATGCATCCGGCCGCCGAACCGAAGAGAGAATCGCGTCGTGAAAATCGCAGTCATCGGAACGGGTTATGTGGGGTTGGTGCAGGGCACCTGCCTGGCGGAAAGCGGCAACGACGTCGTTTGCATTGACAAGGTCGTCGACAAGATCGAAGGACTCAAGCGAGGCCGGCTCCCTATTTACGAACCCGGCTTGGGCGAGCAGGTCCATCGCAATCAGCGGGACGGAAGGCTGAAGTTCACGACTGACCTGGCGGAAGGCATCGCCGAGGCCGAGATCGTCTTCATTGCTGTGGGAACGCCCCAGGCCGATGATGGCGGAGCCGACTTGAGCGGTGTCTGGGCCGTGGGCCGGCAGGTGGCTGAGTCACTGAGCTTGCCCAAAATCATCGTGGTCAAGAGCACGGTTCCCGTCGGCACCAATGCCGAGCTCGCCCGGCGGATGGCCGAGGTATCGAAGTTTCCCGTCGATGTGGCCAGCAACCCGGAGTTCTTGAAGGAAGGGGCGGCCATCGAAGATTTCAACAAGCCGGACCGGGTTGTCGTCGGCGTCCGGAGGCCCGAGGTCGCGGACCGGCTGCACGCGCTTTATGCGCCATTCTTGCGGACCGACCGGCCGTTCCTGGTGATGTCGCCGGAAAGTGCGGAGATGACCAAGTATGTGGCGAACTGTCTGTTGGCCACCAAGATCAGCTTCATCAACGAGATGGCCAATCTGTGCGAAGCCTACGGCGCGGATGTCAATGAGGTGCGCAGGGGCATCGGCCATGATCAGCGGATCGGCTTCCACTTTCTGCATCCGGGCGTCGGCTACGGCGGCAGTTGCTTCCCCAAGGACATCCGAGCGGTGATCCACATGGCTCGGTCCAAGGGGCTTCAAGCGCGGATGATGGAATCGGTCGACGAGGTGAACGAGGCCCAGAAAGACGTGCTTTTTCGCAAGATCGAAGCGTACTTCGAGCGTACCTTGCCTGAGCGGACGATCGCGATCTGGGGGCTGGCATTCAAGCCCAGGACCGACGACATCCGCGAGGCGCCCGCCCTGGTCCTGATCGATACGCTGCTGAAGGCCGGCGTCGAGCTGCGGGTTCATGACCCCGAAGCTCTGGCCAACGTTCGCGAGATTTATGGAGATCGGCTGACCTATTGCGACCGTCCTTACGGGGCTCTCGAGCAGGCCGACGCCCTGGTGATCGCCACCGAGTGGAACGAGTTTCGCAATCCCGATTTCGAGGTGATGCTGCGGTTACTGCGGCATCCGGTGATCTTCGATGGACGCAACGTGTTCGAGCCCGCCCGCATAACCGCGATGGGCTTTGCCTATCATGGAATCGGCCGGGCGGCCACCGCCACCGCCGTCGCCTCCGCGTCCAGGCCAGGCTGACGCCCGATCAAGACTCGCCATCCCGCAGCAGTTCAGCGGCTGCGAGAGGGCCGCGGTCCGGATCCCAGTACCAGGTGGCATCGCGGCCGGAGTCCTTGGCCCGGTAGAGCGCTTCGTCGGCTTGCTTGAGCAGCTCGGCGGGAGGAATCCGGTCGAGGTCCGTAGTGGCCGCGACCCCGACGCTCGTGGTGACCGGAATCGTGACGCCGTGCTCGACGACCCCGAGCTCGGCGATCGCGGTGCGAAACCGTTCGGCGAGCTTGACCGCCGCGTGAATCTCGCAATCCGGGGCGACCACCACGAACTCCTCGCCGCCGTAACGGGCGACCAGGTCGCTGGACCGGACGACCCGTCCTAGCCGGGCGGCTGATTGCCTGAGAACCTCGTCGCCAGCCGCGTGGCCATGATTGTCGTTGACTGCCTTGAAATGATCGAGGTCCGAGATCACGACTGCCAGTGAGGTTCCGCGGCGGCGGCAGGCCTCCCACTCCCGAGGCAGCCGATCCTCAAGCACGCCGCGGTTTGACAGGCCGGTCAGACCGTCCAGATGAGCCCGCTGCTCGAGCATCGTCAAGAGGTGCCGGGTTCGCAGCGCCGCGCGGACGCGCGCCAGGAGCTCGGCCCCCACGAACGGCTTGGAGACGAAATCGATGGCTCCCAGGTCGAAAGCCCGCACCCGCTCCTCGGCCGTGGCGACGTCAGCATAGAGCAGGACCGGAATCGACTGTGTATTGCTCTCTTCCTTGAGCCGCCGGACCAGCTCGAGACCGCCGTAGGTGGGCAGCCGCAGTTGAGCCAAGATCACGTTGGGCTGAAACATGGGGATTGCGCGCACGGCCATGATCAGGTCGTTGGCCTCGAAAACCTCCATCTGGCCGGAGATCAGCTCGTTCCGCAGCCACCAGCGCTCGCCGGAGGTTGGCTCGACCAAGAGCACCCTTCGGGGCATGTCGATGAGCTCGCCCCCCCCTCGTTCGGGGCGATCGGGCTTAGCATCCTGTTCGTCATTCGGAACTAATGCTTGCGGACCGGCCGGGAGGTCAAGGTAATCAAGCTGCGGGGCGGCCGAATCAAGCGACTCGCCAATCTTCGCAGAGGACATCGTCATGAACTCCCGAACGCTGGTTCCGACTTGCTTCTCGATCGGCTCTCACAAATTTGGAAGGCCGAACGAGATAGTGTACGGTTCCGACCGACGCGCGGTGCGACCCCATTGCAGACGATGGGACGAAGATGTGAGCTGCCCACGCCTTGACTTGACCGCCGCAAACACGACATGCCTTCCACTAAATAGTAGTACCAGGGAGGGACGGACGGTTCGACACCCCGACGAGGCAAAACCCCCTTCGTTTCTTCTACGCCCGGTTTGTGGCGTTGGTGAAACTTCCACGGGCTCACGACGCCCTCAAGGGGCGGCATACTTGCGCGGCCCGATTTCGCATCGTGACCGGGAGCGCCGGCGGAGGCTCAAGCGGAAGCTCCACTCGAGCAAGATCAGGGCGCTGGATGCCATCGGACCGCCAGGCGTCGGCGAGTCGAGCCAGTCCCACGCGATGGCGGAGATCAACCCGAATGCTCAACGGCGGCCGGATCATGCAGGTGACCGAACACCGCGTCGAGCTTCGGAGCCCGAGTCAAAGGAGCGAGCAGGTCGCGGATGCGGCCGACGGTTTCTTCCTCAGGGCATGCCTCGTCCGGGCGATGGATGAACGCCATCGTCACTGGCCTGCATGCAGGTTGTCATGCGGGCCGCTGGTTTCACCTGCTAGGCCAGCCGCTGGCTTCTCGCCTCGTCACGCCTCAGTCTGGGATT
>JBKQMU010000138.1:0-12831 GCA_052146555.1 Isosphaeraceae bacterium | reverse complement strand
CTTGAGCTTGGCTACCGGTTCGGCCGTCGGTTACGGAAAGACCCCGATTTGAAGGCGCTTCGGCGCGACCCGCGGTTTCTTCGGCTCCTGCGGCGCTTCGAGTTCCTCGCTTAAGACCTGGTCTTTTCACTCACGGCACGCACCCAGATTTTCAGCCGGCCGGATCGAGCTGCGCTTGGCAGCATCTCAAGGAGAGGATGTCATATCTTGGAGGGAGCCGGAATACTTTCGGCCTGCCGCCGGTTGGGTCTCTTTCGGCGTGGGTTTGCGAGTGTGCCGGTGATCGGGACCTAAGGTCTCCCGACGAACGAGATTCGCTGGGAGACCGCGTGGTCAGGAGGTGTGACGGGGTCGAAGCCTCATGCCGAAGAGTGGCTGGGATTTGGAGCGCGGTCGAAGACCGGCGACGAACAGGGACCGAGCGTGATTCCGAGCGACTGTCCGCGACAGCTTGTGCTTGGCGGCTGAGGGAGCATCTCGTGCGCGTCGAAAGCCGGGATGCCGGTACAGGTACTATGCGATTATGACACACCACGAATGGGAACAGGTGCAGGAGGCGGCCCGGACGGTCCGGAGCCACTGGCAGGGCACGCCCTCCGTCGGGTTGGTGCTCGGCACCGGACTGGGAGCGCTGGCCCGGGAGATCGAGACCAAGGCGGCGATCCCCTATCCCGAGATCCCTTACTTTCCGCGGTCCACGGTGGAGAGTCACCGGGGCCAGCTTGTCTGCGGCAGCCTGGCCGGTCACTCAGTGATCGCGATGGAAGGGCGGTTTCATCTTTACGAGGGATACACGCCCTCGCAAGTGACCTTTCCGATCCGCGTCATGAAGGAACTGGGCTGCCAG
Organism: Isosphaeraceae bacterium; assembly: GCA_052146555.1. Lineage (GTDB taxonomy): Bacteria > Planctomycetota > Planctomycetia > Isosphaerales > Isosphaeraceae > Aquisphaera. The sequence continues at coordinate 11,984 of JBKQMU010000138.1, read as the reverse complement.
CTCCTGGTCGTCTCCAATGCCTCGGGGGGGCTGAACCCGCAGTTCGAGAAGGGCGACCTGATCGTCATCGAGGACCACATCAACCTGCTGGGCCTCAACCCCTTAATCGGTCCCAACGACGATCGCCTGGGCCCGCGGTTTCCCGACCTCATCGAGCCCTACAACCGGACGCTCCAAAACCTGGCCCTCCAGGTCGCCCTCGAGCTGAACATCGTGGCCCATCGCGGTGTCTACGTCGCGGTGACGGGCCCGAACCTGGAGACCCGGGCCGAATACCGCTTCCTGCGGGCTATCGGCGCTGATGTCGTGGGCATGTCGACGGTCCCCGAGGTTCTAGTGGCCGTACACGCGGGATTGAAAGTTCTGGGGTTCTCGATCGTGACGGACATGTGTCTGCCCGATGCCCTGCACCCGGTAAAGATCGAGGATATCCTCGCCGTGGCCAACCAAGCCGAGGCCAAGCTGCGGATGATCGTCAGGGGAGTGCTCGAGCGTTGGAAGGGGTGATGAGATGAGCACGGCCGCCAAGTCAAGGGCCCCCGTTCGAAATCGCTTCGAAGCCGAGCGGCGGCTGGTGATCCGGGACGCCGCTTGGGATGACTATCTCGTGCTCGTCAATAGCCTACACGAGCGGACGATTCTCCGCGTGGCCTTCGACGGCAAAGATATCGAGATCATGACCAAAGGCAGAGACCACGACCGGTTCTCTTTTCTGATAAATCAGCTCATTGTTGCGGTTGCACAAGCACAAGGTGCACCTGTCGAGCCTTTCGGCGAGACGACATGGAGAAAGCCCGGGGTAGAGCGAGGTATCGAGGCGGACCAGTGGTACTTCTTTGACGCGGCGAAAAGAGAGTGCATCGCCAAGATTTTGCGGGATGAGAAGGCACGCGGAGTTCGCACGAACAGCCTCGAGGGCTTTCCCAGCCCCGACCTGGCCGTCGAGATCGACATCTCGCCTCCCCAGGTTGACCGGGCCGGCATCTATGCCGCACTCGGCGTGGCCGAGCTCTGGCGTTTCGATGGCGAAGCTGCCGTGATCGAAGGTCTCTCCTCTGAAGGCCGCTATGAGCCTCTCAAGAAGAGCCAGTGGCTGGAAATCACTCCGGCCGACGTGGTGCGATGGCTGGTCCGGGAAGACGCGACCGAGTTTACCCCCTGGCTCGATCGCGTCACGAAGTGGGCACGGCGAAAATCCGCGGGAAAGAGACCATGAATCGAGCCTCAAGCGATGCAAGCGGCTCCGGCCAGGAGCCTGGCGCCACGTCCAAGAGTGCCAAGCCCTACAAAGACACGCTGAATCTCCCCGCGACCCGGTTCGAGATGAAGGCCAAGCTGACGGTCCGCGAGCCCGAGATCCAGGCACGATGGCAGGAGCAAGACATTTACGGCCAGGTACGACGTGCCCGCGCAGGCGCGCCGCGGAAGGTCCTTCACGACGGCCCTCCCTACGCCAATGGCGAGATCCACATGGGAACGGCCCTCAACAAGATGCTCAAGGATTTCGTCGTCCGCTCACTGACCATGAGAGGCTTCGACAGCCCTTATATTCCGGGCTGGGACTGTCACGGCTTGCCCATTGAGCACAAGGTGGTCAAGGAATTGGGCGCTGCCGCGGCGACGATCAGCCATGCCGAGATCCGGGCCCTTTGTCATGCCGAGGCGATGAAGTGGGTAGACGTCCAGCGCCGCCAGTTCCGCCGGCTGGGCGTTTTGGCCGACTGGGATCATCCTTATCTGACGCTCGACCCGCGCTACGAGGCCGGAATCCTCGATGTGCTGGCCGATCTGCTGGATCTCGGCTACGTCTTCCGCCAGCTCAAGCCGATTCACTGGTGCATGTCCGACCGGACAGCCCTGGCCGAAGCTGAGCTCGAATACCACGAGGAGACGACCCCCTCGATCTACGTCAACTTTCCGATGGTTTCGGGCGTGCCCGCGACCTGGACGAGCTCTGAGAGCTGTAGCGATCGCGACTGGCAGGCAATGATCTGGACGACCACCCCCTGGACGCTGCCGGCCAACGTGGCGATCGCCGCCCATCCCGACCTCGTCTACGCCGGTGTTCGCTATACCGATCCAGGCTCCGGCAAGACCGTGCGGACGATCATCGCGGCCGACCTCGTTGCCAAGGTCATGGCGCTGGGGAAGATCGCCAGCTTCACCGAGATGGGCCGGTGCCGGGGCAAAGAGCTGGAGCATTCGGAGTATCGCCATCCGTTTCTCGATCGCGTCTCGCCGATCGTACTGGCGAACTACGTGAGCGTTGAGGATGGCACGGGACTCGTGCACACAGCGCCTGGCCACGGCACCGAAGACTACCAGACCGGACGGGTGTACCAGCTTTCGATTCTCAGCCCCGTCGACGCTTCCGGCCGGTTCACCGACGAGGCGCCGCAGTGGCTCCGCGGCCAGCAGGTCTTCGCGGCCAATCCCAAGATCATCGAACACCTCGAAAGCTCGGGCCATCTCTACTTCCAGATGCCGCTCGCGCACAGTTATCCCCATTGCTGGCGGTGCAAGAAGCCGGTGATCTTCCGGGCGACGGAGCAGTGGTTCATCGCCGTCGATCACGACGACTTGAGGGGCCGGACACTTAAGTCCATCGGCGAGGTCCGGTGGCTGCCGTCGTGGGGGCAGTCGCGGATCGAGGCCATGGTCTCGCTACGTCCCGACTGGTGCATCAGCCGCCAGCGCTCCTGGGGCGTGCCGATTCCCGCTCTTGGGTGCACGACCTGCCACAGCCAGTTATTGACGGCACAAACGGTCCGCCACTTCCGCGACCTCTTCCGTAACGACGGCTCCGACGCCTGGTTTACCAGGCCCGCCGATGACCTGGTGCCGCCGGGGACGTCCTGCCTGCACTGCGGCGGAACGTCGTTCCGCAAAGAGGGAGATATCCTCGACGTCTGGTTCGAGTCGGGCGCGAGCCACCGGGCCGTGCTCGGCGCTGACTACGACCTCAGCTTCCCGACGTTCATGTATCTGGAAGGGTCCGACCAGCACCGCGGCTGGTTCCAGTCGTCGATCCTCACAGCCGTCGGCACCAAGGGAACAGCCCCTTTTGAGACGGTGCTGACCCATGGCTTCGTCGTCGACGAAAAAGGCGAGAAGATGTCGAAGTCGCTGGGCAACGTGGTCCTGGCGGTGAAGGCCACCGAGCAATACGGCGCCGACGTGCTACGGCTGATGGTCGCCAGCATGGACTTCGCCGACGACATCCGCATCAGCGAGCGGGCCATCAAGGAGATGTCCGAAGCGTATCGCAAGATCCGCAACACCTTCCGTTACCTGCTGGGCAACCTCGAAGATTACGCCAGGTTCGACCCGACGGCCGTCGACCCCTCCTCCTTGCATGCGCTAGACCTTTGGGTCCTGGGACAACTCAACAAGGTCATTCGCGACGTCACAGCCGCCTACGAACACTTCGAGTTTTACCGGGTCTACCAGCGGATCTATCAGTTTGTCTCGGTCGAGCTCTCGAGCTTTTATCTCGATGTCCTCAAAGACCGGCTTTACGCCGATGCGCCGGATGGTCCCGACCGCGCTGCGGCCCAGTTTGTTCTGGCCCGGTTGCACGACAACCTGACTCGGCTTCTAGCCCCGATCATTCCGCATACCGCCGAGGAGTTGTGGGGCTATCTTCCCGCGTCGCCCGATCGGCCGGCCAGCGTCCATCTGGCCGAGTTCCCCCGGGCGAACCCGAAGTGGAATGATCCCCAGCGCGACCAAGAGTGGGAAACCTTGATCGAGGCGCGCGAGACGATCCTCCGCGCACTTGAAGAGCTGCGTAAGGCCAAGACCATCGGCAGCGCCCAGGAGGCAGCCGTCACACTGTCCGTGGCTCCTGCCGATTTGCCGCTTCTTGAAGCCAGCCGCGAACTCTTAAGCACGCTCTGCATCGTCTCGGAGATCCGAATCGAGGAAGCCGCGAAGGCGGCTGCGGATGGACCGCGGTTTGCGGCCAAAGCGGCGCGATCACCTCACGCCAAATGCGAGCGATGCTGGAATTACTTGCCAACGGTGGGCAAGAACGGAGCGCACCCGACGCTCTGCCAGCGTTGCCTGCGCGCCATCGCCGAGGGCCTATGAGCGCTGGGGCAGAGCATTCATAATAAGACGACTCATACGACGATCGAGAGCCGCGCCGTCGCGCGAGCGCGAGCAAACCGCGCAGGTCTGGAGGTCTGGCATCATGTCATTTTCCCCGCGCACGCCGCCGATCGTCGACCCTCCTATTCGCCTGGCGGTGTGCGTTTCCGGGGGTGGAACAACGCTCCAGAACTTGATCGACCTGATTCGTGCCCGCAGGTTGCGGGCCGACATCGTCCAGGTAGTCGCCAGCCGGCCGCGCATCGGCGCGATTGCCCGGGCCGAGGCGGCAGGCATTCCCCTCGCCTTGGCCAGCCAGACCAAATGTTCCACCGCGGAGTTCAGTGCGTCGGTCTTCGACCCGATCGAGCATGCCCGGGCGGACCTCGTCATCCTGGGCGGATTCCTCGCGCTGGTGAAGATTCCCGCCCTTTACAAGAACCGGGTCATCAACATTCACCCAGCGCTCATCCCCGCGTTTTGCGGCAAGGGTTACTACGGAACCAAGGTCCACGAGGCCGTCATCGAAAGCGGGGCCAGGTTTTCTGGCTGCACGGTTCATTTCGCCGCCGACGCTTACGACTCCGGACCAATCATCTCCCAGCGCGTTGTGCCGGTGCTCGAGTCCGACACGCCCGCAAGCCTGGCCGCCCGCGTTTTCCAGGAAGAGTGCCAGGCCCTCCCCGAAGCCATTGAGCTCTACGCCGCCGGAAGGCTCAAGATGGACGGGCGAAGAGTGCTGATTATTCCACCTATTTGATGAGCGTCATGCCGCAACCGGACGATGCGGGAACTGCTCTGCAATACTCCGGACCCTCCGGGCGACCTCACGGGCGTGGTGGTCGTACGTTTCGAGCGAGCTGATCTCTTCTAGCGACGGACCCTCCGGGTAGCGCTCGTGGGCCCGCTCGAATGCCCTTCGAGCCTGAGTGATCTGGCCTCTGCGCAGTAGTACCAGGCCGCGGTTGAATTCTGACAAGGCCAGAAGTGAGGGTCCTGCATCCAGAGCATCCGGCGCCCGGTCAAGCCGATCGCAAAGTAAGACAATTTGATTGGCGAGCGATTCAAATTCTTTCGGATCGACCTGCTCGGCCCGGATCGCAAGGATGTTAATGCACGCCGCCAGAGGGGCAGCAGGGACGGATGGCATTCCAGCAACTTGAATCGCTTCGCCTACCGCGGCAGGAAGGTCCTCCAGGCTGAGCAAATCTAGATAGACAAAGGCGACATCCGGATTTTCGGGAAGGTCGATTCGCGCCTGTCTGATCTCCTTGAGCGCCAGGCCGTACTTTCGCATCGTGCGCAGACCGAGGGCGCGACGCAGGGAAAAGAGGCTCGTGGGCCCGTGGGTCGGATTCGTCGCCATCCGGTGCTCGCACCAAGTGATGAGCTGGAAGATTCGTTGTTCATCTTCGTCGGAGGGCTCTTTGCGCAGCAGCTCTAGAAGTTCATCGTTGACGGGCGAGTGTCCAGGAGTTTCTTCCTCGTCAAGATGCACCAGAGTGTCCCAGTCGGGAACGCCGACAATTCCATAGCGATCATCGTGGGCCAGTTGCGCCCCTACGACGACCTCACCATCGCTGAGCCATGCCCAGTCGCCGATGGCAAGATGCTCGCGTTCGATATCAATTCTGGAGCAGGGAAGCTCCAGCCGGACATGGCCCGATTCGGTCATCGCGCTAAAGTCCGCCGAGATGGTTCTCATCTTTACCTCCCCGGCAATGCATTTCGGACACGCTCGAACAACTCAGAGAGCCGAAGGGCCTCGTCCTCGCTCCAATCTGTTGGCACTACTACCGTCGCGTGCCATTGCCGACCGCTCGTCCTGACCACGTCGTAGCCCAACTGTCGAATACGTGCCACAGTGGTCACTCCAACCCAGTTGTTCGGGCATGCGGCTGCAAGTAATTCTACAGTCTGTCCTGGCGCGGATTGAACCGAGAAGCCATGGACGCCGTCCGGGTGGTCGCTGCAACGCTCGCGCAACCGGAGATAGGGCGGCTTTCCACAACGCACGACAAAGGCGTTGTCCGGAATGCGATCACTGCCAGTCGACAAGGTCCCTCCTGAAGTCCTGCGCACAGTGCATCCGTCGTTGAGTTACAGTAAGAGTTGCCCCAGTCCCGCCAGTCCCACCGGCTCTCGGCTGGCAAAGGGTTCGGCATGCCCGACGCCGACAATGTGGCCCCAGAACCTCGTCCGGTCGCAGACGGCGTCAATCACCCCTGGCCGGCCGGCTGGCTGGTTGGCGACCAGTTGCGATTCATAGCATCGGAGCGCGCGGACCTTGGCCTCGAGCTGCTCGCTGATATCCAGCAGAAAGCTCGGCCGCTCGACGATCCGCAGGTGGACGCTGAAGTAGTAGAGAATCCGCGAGGGGTGAAAGGGCTCTCCCGGGATGTCCGACTTCGAGAGCTTGCTCCAGAACCGGGCCGCTTCCACGAGCGATGTAGCCGCCGTATGGTCGGGATGGGCATCTTCCCAGTAAGGAGCGAAGATCAGCCGCGGTTTTACCTGGCGGAAAACAGCCGCCAGGGCGCGGCGGTTGGCCAGGGTCGGCTCGAGGCTGCGATTGGGCAGCCCGAGATTCTTCCGCCAGGGATTGCCCAGCTCGACGTTGGCCGCCGCAGTTTCCGCGGCACGTCGCTCGGGCGAGCCCAAGGGCGTCGGCTCACCGTTGGTCAAATCCAAGATGCCGACATTCCACCCCTGATGACGCAGCCGGATGATCGACCCTCCCATGCCCAGCTCGGCGTCGTCCGGATGGGGTGCGACCACAAGGGCGTCGAGCATGGTGACCACTCTCCCGCCCGGCTGTCAGTTGGCCGGGCTCCCGGTCTCGAAGAGGCTTTCCAGTGGAAGCTCGAACTGGGGCAGAATCGACGGGACGGCGAGCCGGTCAGCACGCGTCAAGATACGCACGCTGGTGACCGAATCATAGACGTACACTTGCTCCTCGACCGGATAAACGACCCAGACGCAGCGGACGCCGTGCTGGAAGTACTCGGCGACCTTGGCCGGGACTGCGCTTGCAAGTTTCGTGGGGCTCATGATCTCGATGGCCAAATCGGGGACGACGTCCCAGGCCGCGGTGCGTGGCACAGCGCGGTCGCGGGACCATCGCTGGTACGAGACGAAGGCGAGGTCGGGCCGTCGCTTCAGATCCACGGCCGCATCGAGAGAAAACAGCATCTCCGATTCCAGGTGGCCCATACGGTGCGTTTTGAGGAAATCGGCCGGCATGCTCATAAGCACGGAGGCAATGTGGGTCTCGTATACTCCCATGGCCGGCTTCTCCACGACGATTCCCCGGACGACCTCATAGTGGCCCTCGGGCTCAAGCGTGGTCGCCGCGGTCGGCTCGCCGGCCGGTTCGGTCGTCGCTTCCAGGCTCACTGTCGACATGGCGAACTCCCGTGGGACGGTCGGAACTCCTGCAACTCTCGCTCATTCTATCAGATTCCCGGCGCGTCTCCTCGGCCGCCCTCTCTCGCCGAGGCTCACGCCCGGACCGGCATCTTCCACGCCTCACCCACGATCGTGCGCTCTCCGCTCATTGCCAGCTCCGCGAGAATCTGGCCGATCAGGCAGGAAAACTTGAAGCCGTGGCCGCTGCACGGGCTGGCGACGATCACATCGGTTCGCCCGGGAAGGAAGTCGAGCAGGAATTCCTCGCCGGGCGCGACGGTATACAGGCAGGTCTCGGTCAGGTCGATGGGTGCGTTGGCAAGGCCGGGAAGATGGGTGCGCAGGAAGCCGCGGACGATGTCGCGATAGGGCTCGCCCACGGTCGGGTCGAACGCGTCGGGATCCGTTTCTGGCCCGTAATGGCGCGCGACCTTGACTCCCATGCCCTGGAATTCCGGCATGACGTAAAAGGCATCTTCTTCGCTCTTTCCCTTGTAGATAAAGACCGGAAGCGTCCCCACGCGGTAAAGCGCCGGATCAGCGGGTCGAAAATAAAGCACCTGCTGACGCGTCGCGCGGAGCGGAACGGGAAGCTGTGGCAAGAGCTGCGCGACCCAGGCTCCCGCGGTGACAATCAAGCGCTCGGCAGCAAGCGAGAGACGATCTCCGATGACGACCGGGCGTGAGCCTTCCAGGTCGATCCGCCGCACCGGAGTCTCGGCCATGACGTGGGTCCTGGCGCCGCCGTGCGCCCTGGCCAGTTCGATCTGGACGGCCACGGCCCGCGCGGCGGCCAACATGCCGGCGTCGGGCTCGTAGACGACGTCATGGGTCGCGGGCACCGAGAACGCTGGACTGCACCGATTCCACGCTGCGCCTGTCATCCTGCGATGGGCCACGCCCAGTTCCCGAAGACTGGCCGCGACCCGAGAGGCATGATCGGCCCCCTCCGGGCTCATCGAGACGCCGCCGGTGCGGACGTAAAGAGGCGATCCCGCGTCGCTTTCGAGTACTCGCCAGGCCTCGAACGCCGCCGGCATCAAGCGGGCGTAAGCCGGGTCCGCGTACGAATGACGGGTAATCCGCGCGGCGCCGTGGGAGCTGCCCCGGTCGTGCCCCAGCGCGAACTGTTCGACCAAGGTGACCGGCTCGCCCCGCCGGGCCAGGTGATAGGCCGTCGCCGCACCCATTGCTCCTGCGCCCAAGACCACGAATTTGGCGTCGATCGGTTCCATGGCTCACGCTCGAGTGGCTTCGCACCGCGGACCCCCCGCTCCCACGCCGGGCCCGGATATCAGCCTACCAGAGCGTCAAAGCGCCGTCTTCCTGGATACAAAACTCTTACTGGTCCCGGTTCCCTACGCTACTGGCGTGCCGTAAACCTGGACCTCGTAGAGCGAGAAATTGTCATACTGGGCGGTGACCTGAGTGCAGTCAATCCGAACGTACCGCCCGACGCTGGAAAGCCCCCCAAAGTCGGCCACGCCGCCACTGTTATTGCCGGTAACGCTCTGGATGGTGGACCAGCTCGTCGCGTCGTTACTCACCTGGACTTGATAATTGACCGCGTAAGCGCGTTCCCAGTCGAGCTGGATCTCGGCGATCTGGACGGGGCTGCCTAAGTCGACATAGATCCACGCGGTCGAGGTGTTTTGCAGCCACTGGCCGCTGGACCATCGGGTCGCGCCATTGCCGTCAACGGCCATGGCCGGCGCGTAGCTCGGGCTCTCGACGGACGAGGCATAGGCCGGCTGGTTCAAAGCCAGGTCGGGCAAAGGCGCGCCGAAGACCTCAAAATCGTAGAGCGAAAAATTGTCGTACTGGGCGGACACCTGGGTACAGTCAATCCGAACGTACCGCCCGACGCTGGAAAGCCCCCCAAAGTCAGCCACTCCGCCGCTGTTATTGCCGGTAACGCTCTGGATGGTGGTCCAGCTCGTCGCGTCGTTACTCACCTGGATCTGATAGTTCACCGCGTAAGCGCGTTCCCAGTCGAGCTGGATCTCGGCGATCTGGACGGGGATGCCCAAGTCGACATAGATCCACGCGGTCGAGGTGTTCTGCATCCACTGGCCGCTGGACCATCGGGTCGCGCCATTGCCGTCAACGGCCATGGCCGGCGCGTAGCTCGGGCTCTCGATGGACGAGGCATAGGCCGGCTGGTTCAAAGCCAGGTCGGTCACTGGTGTGCCATAAACCTGGATTTCATACAGCGAGAAATTGTCGTACTCGGTGGTGACCTGGGTACAGTAGATCCGGATGTACCGTCCCACTCCCGAGAGCCCCTGAAAGTCGGCCACGCCGTCGCAGTTATTGCCGGAGACATTCTCAATGGTTGTCCAGTTCGTCGAATTCTTACTCACCCGGATCTGATAGTTCACCGCGTAGGCACGTTCCCAGTCGAGCGTCACGCGGGATATGTCAGTCAGTGAGCCCAAGTCGATGGTGATCCACGCGGTCGAGGTGTTTTGCAGCCATTGACCGCTGGACCAGCGAGTTTGGGAATTGCCATCGACGGCCATGGCCGGGGTATAGGCCTGGCTCTCAATGGACGAAGCATAGGCGGGCCGACCCAGGGCGAGGTCGGGGGCCGGCGTGACCGCGATGCCGGAAACCTCCGCGCTGCCGGCGACCGTGACGAACTGGATGACGACCTGGCCGGAGCTGTTGGCCACGGCCAGGAACTGGCGTGAGATCGCTTTGTCGATGCCCCCCGCCTCCCCATAGATGTCAAAGTTTGCCAGCGTTACCGTGCCATTGATCAGCACGTTCATCAGGCGCTGGCCTTGCCTGGTCGCGGTAAAATCGACGAAGTCGAGTCGCACGGTATAGGAAACGTTGGGAAGAAGACCGGGCATAGTGTAGGTGAAGTTACCCTGTCGCTCGGTCTGGTAAACCTGCTCTGGAGCGGGGCTAGCCACGGCGTTTGTGCCCACCGTCTGGGTCGTCGAGACCGGGCTACCGCCCTGGAAGTCGACGTCCGCCGAGTAGCTTCCCGCCGCAGGCCCGCCCGCGTCGACCAGATCGGATGCCGTCGTGAGGCGAACAACCGCGGCGGTGGGGTCGATCACTCCTCCGGTCTGGCACCACGCTCCGACAGACTGAGCGTGGGGGGTGACGGTACTCTCGATATCGGTAATGACGTCCGTTGCGGCCTGATCGGCCGGAAGCATGGCGGCGATCACTCCGGCGACCCCCGAGGTGTAGCCCGATGAGAAAGACGTGTAGCCCGTAGAGCCGCAATAGGCGCCCAGCGTCACATGAATCGGTCCCCAGTTCGACTCGGGCGTGAGGTCGCCCGATGAGTCGACGGCCGCGGCGACGATGAGGTTCGTGGGCGGCGGATTGGCCGTCGTGTAGACCGGGTCGGAGGCATAGGAAGGAAAGGTGACCAAACGGTCGATATCGATCGCCTGGTTTCCCGAGCCTGTGACGACCACTGCGCCTTTGCTCTGGGCGTAAGCGATTGCCTGCGAGAGCGTCGAGCCGTTGTGTGGATCGCCAGGGTCATTGAGGATCGGATCGGCCGAGCAACTCACGCTCAGGTTGATCACCGAGGCGCCGTGGTCGACCGCCCAATAGACGCCGCGCACCAGCGCGGTCGAATCGACGGTCGAGCCGCCGGACGTGTCCCGGATGGGCATGATTTCGATGTTTGTTTTCTGTGCGCCCGGCTGCGACTGGGTGTCCTTGATGCCCTGAACGATGTAATCAGCGACCTGCGACCCGTGACCGTGCTGCGCGGAGGTATCCTGAATGACCCCCGGTCCATACTGGGCCACGGTCTGCTCGTGATAAGCATCATAGCCGTCGGCAAGGTCGTAATACGGAAGACACCAGGCACTATTCAAATCCACCCCTGTATCGACCAGCGCAACTAAGGTCGACGGAAGAGCGCGGTTTTCCAGTATCTCGAGCCGCGCGGAGATTCTCCGTCTCTTGGCGCTTGGGCGCATCATCGAGCGAGTCCTCGGGAAACGAGGGCATTTTCAAGTGTGAAACTCCTTTCACCTATGACGGTGGGAACTCCACCTGCAATATATAGAACCCTTTTCCGCACGGCTGGCCCGCTCAGGCGGTCGGCGAACCTGGCGACGCGGGCTTTCGCCGGTCACAAGGAATCGAGCGAACGAACACTTCACGGTCCCGCGCGGCATGACCCCGAGCGACTCGTTGTCGCGAACTCTCCGGCGGTCCCTTCACGTCCCGGTGACAACGGCACGCTCGGGCTGAAGCGCCCAACCTTAAGAGTTGCTTGAGAATAAGGCGAGCATTCTCTCGAATCGCGTGGCTGGGGCGGAGTCGTGGGCGCCTCAGAGCGGCGACCTCGGCTCTCAGGCATCGCTTCGCCGGGTGCCACCCAATGTCAGTAACGCAGCGGCCGGCTGTCAGTTCATAAGTACTTCCACCGGCGGAGCGTGCGCCGTCGCTTAGCCCCCGGTTTTGGTCTTAAAAAATCGCCGTCCTTCGTCATGATGGGTGCT
>JBKQMU010000137.1:0-5332 GCA_052146555.1 Isosphaeraceae bacterium | reverse complement strand
GTGAAAGCCGGCCCACCCTCAAGGAACCGGGTGCGCAGGTTCTCGGCGGGACGCTGAATCTCGATGGGGATCTGATCTTCCGGGTGACCGCGGCAGGGGCCGACGGCACCCTCCAGCGGCTCGTCGAAATGGTCAAGCAGGCGCGGCTCTCCAAGGGGCGCTATCAGCGACTGGTCGACCGGATCTCGACCTGGTTCTTTCCGGCCGTCGCGAGTATCGCCATCCTCGCTTTCGCCGGGCATTGGGTCCTTGGATCGCTGGAAGAGGGGCTCATGGCCGGGCTGGCCGTTAGCCTGATCGCTTGCCCTTGCGCGCTGGGCCTGGCCACGCCTCTTTCCGTCTGGAGCGCGATCGGCCAGGCAGCCAGCCAGCAGGTGCTCTTCCGCAGCGGTGAGGCCCTCGAACGGCTCTCGGACATTCGCGCCGTGCGGTTCGACAAGACGGGCACGCTCACCTCGGGAACGGCCGTCGTGGAAGAATGCCACTTCGAGGAAGAGAGCCAGAGCGATCGCGCCTTGGGCTGCGCCGCGGCCCTGGCCGCATCCTCGACGCACGTGCTCTCCGCGGCGATCGTCGAGTCGTTCGGTCGCGTCCCGAAGAACGGGGCATGCCAACGTGCGGAGGAAGCGCGGGTCGTGCCCGGCCGAGGGGTGGTCGGCAGCCTGCCTGAGGGGGGTCAGCCGACCTCGATATCGCTTGGCAGTCCTCTGCTCATGGACGAGCGGGGACTGCGCCTGGGTCCGGTTCTGGCCCGTGCGCGCGACGGAGCACAAAACCGCGGCCTCTCCCTGACGATGGTGGGGTGGGACGGGAGGGTGCGCGGTCTGTTTGTCTTCGCCGAGCGATGGCGGCCGGGCATCAAGCGGGTCATCGGATGGCTTCGCGGCGCGGGCATCGACGTGGCCATCCTCACCGGCGACCACGCCGCGCGGGGACGAGCCATCGCGATCGAGCTGGGTGTGGCCGTTGAGGCGGAGCTGCTTCCCGAGCAGAAAGTCGAGGCGATCGACCGGGCACGTCGCCAGCACGGACCGGTCGCCATGGTCGGCGACGGGATCAACGACGCCCCTGCTCTGGCCGCAAGCGACGTCGGCATCGCGCTGGGGTGCGGTACCGATGTCTCGCGTGATTCGGCGGCCCTCTGCCTGTTAGGCGACGATCTGACCCGCATTCCCTGGGCCATCGAGCTGGCCCGGCGGACGACTCGGGTGATCCGTCGCAACCTGTTCTGGGCCTTTGGCTATAATATCGTGGGCGTAATCGCCGCCGCAGCGGGCTGGCTGAACCCGGCCATAGCCGCGCTGCTCATGGTGGCCAGCAGCGCCCTGGTGATTGGCAACTCGCTCTCGCTCCGCCAGCCGCTGGAAATCACACTGCTGCCCGAGCAAGAACCCTCGCAAAGCGGGGCTCTTGCTCACGGATCACCCGGATCGCGGGTCGACCGCCCCGCCCCGCCTGATCACCGGTTGGTCCTGGAGGCCGCCCCTCGATGATTGAGCTACCCCTCGTGTTCCTGGGAGGGCTTCTGGGCTCGGCACACTGCGTGGGCATGTGCGGTGGGTTCGCCCTGAGCATCGGCGTGGGGGCCAAGAGCTTCAGGGCAAATCTCCAGCGCCAGCTCGTCTACACGCTGGGACGCGTGCTGACCTATTCCTTTTTCGGCGTCGCCGCCGGCTACGCGGGTTTCTGGCTCTCGCGCCGGGCGGGGACACTCGTTCACGTTCAGGCCGGGTTGTCGATGCTCGCGGGCTGCGTCTTGCTCTTCCAGGGACTCCTGGCGCTAGGATTCTTGCCGCGGGGGCTTCTCGTGTCGATCAAGCTCGGCGGCACGCCCTGCCTGGCCGGCACCTTCGTCGGGCCCTTCCTGACGTCTCCAGGATGGTTAAACGTCCTGCTTGCCGGCGTTCTGACCGGGTTTCTTCCCTGCGGCTTGGTCTACGGCTTCCTGACCCTGGCTAGCAGCTCGGCCAGCATCCTCCACGGGCTTTTGACCATGTGCGCCTTCGGTGCTGGCACCGCGCCGATCATGATCTTGACCGGCGCCGGGGGATCGCTCTTGTCGCACTCGGCCCGGAGGCACCTCTTGCGCGTCTCGGCCGTCTGCGTGCTCCTCTGCGGCCTGGTGTCACTGGCGCGGGGCGTCGCGTACGTCCAGTTTCGCGCCACCGCCGAAGCAGCGTCTTGTCCTTTCTGTCAGTGAGCGTGCACTGCCCAGCCCGACTAAGCCTCTGCCATTGCTTTCCCGCCCTTGCAGGAGCGGCGGTTTCTCTTACCATTATGAAATGAAGAGGAGCGCGGGCGGCCAGTCGCTCGCGATCTGGAGCAACCAAAACCCGCACGACCGCTGCAAAATGACGCTGATCTTTGCTTCCGCAGCGCAAGTTTCCGCCATGGTGGCCCTCATGACCTTCCCGTTTTCTTTCCCCGAGCGCCGGTTCGAGGTTCCCCTGGATCCGTCAGGGGGGCTGCCCATTGCCGAAGTGGTGAGCGTATTGGCCCAGGCCAGCGGCGTGCCGATCGAGCGCCCGGCGGTGCATCTGACTCTGCCGACCCGTGGTTTGGGCGGCTCGTTGACGCGGGCCCTCTTGAGTGAGTGCCTGGGTCCACAAGTCGGCCTGGTGATCCAGCCCGGGGTTGTCGTGCTGGCCGTCGATGAGGCTGACCTGGCCCCCGACCGGCGTCTCGAGTGGAAGCGCAGGCTGGATGAGCTGAGCGAGCGCAGCGCTGAGGCTTCGAAACGGAACCAGTATTACGGCATGCGCGCGCTGGGCTCGTTCCGTCCCAATGATCCCCGACGTCCCACGGTCTGCCTCGTTCACGGCATCAACTCGTCTTCCGGAGGCTTCGTGCACGTGATCCCGCTCTTGGAGCAGGCCGGCTACGGGGTCGTTGTCTACGATTATCCATTCAATCAGCCGCTGGCCGACTCGTGCGCCCAGTTTCGCCGCGACTGGCAGGCTTTCCGCAAGGCAGTTGGCGAAACCCGGCCCTGGGCAATCCTGGCCCACTCGATGGGAGCGCTCCTGGCCCGGTCGTACGTGGAAAGCCAAGGCCGATCCGAGCGCGACGTGGTATCGCTGATATTGATCGCGCCGGTGAACCAGGGGGCGCACGTGGCGCGCATTCAGCCCGTCTATCAGATGATAGAGAACCTGATGGCGATCCGGAGCAAGCGCACCAGCTATGCGCTGGCGCAGCTTTCCGACGGAATTGGCCAGGCCGCCCTTGACCTCATGCCCGGAAGCGCCTTTCTGAGGCAGCTCAACAGCAGCCCGCGGCCAGTCGGCGTTGCCTATCATATTTTGGCGGGTGACAGCGGCGTTATCCCCCGCGAAGTTCGCCAGCAGGCCCAGGCCCAGCTCGATCGAGCCTCGCGTGAGACCGGCCTTCTGAGCGTCTTCTCGCGCGTGGCCAGTCGAGAGCTGAGCAGCCTGCTCGACGAGCTGACCGACGGCTCCGGCGACGGCTGCGTGGCCGTCGAGCGGACGCGGCTGGAGGGGGTCGTTGACCACCTGACCATTCACGCCAACCACGCCGAGCTGATCCGCGCTCCCCTGCTCTACCCCGACGACGGCCCCGTTCCGTGTCAACCCTATGTTCTGCGCTGGTTACAGGCGGATTTCCCGGACCGTTCTGAGAAACGCTAACACAATTCGGTGTGCCCCCCCACGACGCAGGGGCGATGCCCGCAGATTCGATGAAACCGGTCCCCGTGTCGTAAAATCAGAGTAACAAGTGAGTGCCGGGTCCGCGCGAGCGGAACAGCCGGTCCATTTCGGCTTGCGCGCCGAATGGGCGGATCTGCCGCCTACACTCGTCCAAGCACTTGGCCATGTCCCAAAATGTCCCACTCCGGACAAAAATTCGCCTCAGAAGTATAAGGAAAGCCAATACTATCGCACTTCGGCCGGAACTGGGACCGGTGGGTGGCAGGGGCGGAGCGGAGCGACGTCCCAGGACGGCGCGCGAGCCCAGGCGAATTCTGCCCTGGCCACACGACACCCGAGGCGTGCCGATGGGTGGCTGGAACGGAGCGAAGCGACATCCCAGGACGGCGCGCGAGCCCTGGTGCATTCTGCCCTGGCCACACGACACCCGAGGCGGTGGGTGGCTGGGACGGAGCGAAGCGACGTCCCAGGACGGCGCGCGAGCCCTGGTGCATTCTGCCCCTGGCCACACGACACCCGAGGCGTGCCGGCAGCCCCGGACGCCTTTCTCGAACCCATCACGCGGCTGCCTTCGCTGCTGGGGGGTCTTGGGTTTCGTTTTTCTTTTGAGTAATCTGTTGCGACCCAAGCGGATCCGCTCCAGAGCGATCGCACCCACCGGCGCAGAAGGGACCGTCCATGTCGCAGACCGTGAAGGCCACGAACCCAGACGGGAACACGACGGACTTGCCCAAGGCCGCCGAGCGTCATCCCTGGGGCCTGTACGCTTTGTTCGCCACGGAGATGTGGGAGCGGTTCGGATTCTATACCGCCGCAGCCATCATGACGCTCTACCTGCGCAGAGGGGGCTTCGGATGGACCCGCGACCAGGCGACCAATCTATGGTCCTACTACCTGATGTTCGTCTACGCCACTCCCCTTATAGGCGGCTGGCTGGCCGACCAGTTTCTGGGGTATCGGCGATCGGTCTTGCTCGGAGGCGCCTTCTTCGTCGCCGGGTATGCGCTTCTGGGCTTCGGCTCGATTGCGACCTTCTATCCGGCCCTCGCTCTTGTCTTCGCCGGAAACGGTTTCTTCAAGCCGAACATCTCCACGATGGTGGGCAACCTTTATCCCGCGGACAGTCGCCTCAAAGATTCGGCATACAATATCTTTTACATGGGTATCAACATCGGCGCTCTGCTTGCGCCGATCGTCGCCGAAGGGCTGCTCCAGATCATCGCCGGAAGCGATGTTCTCGAGGCTGCCAAGGCCGACAAGCCGCTCTCCGTGGAGCAAGCGGCCAGTCTCCGCAGCGGGTTCCTGGCTGCCTTTTACGCTGCCGCGATCGGCTTGTCGATCGGCACCGTCATTTTCGCGGCCCTCTACCGGCTGCTGGCCACGGTCGAACGCCGACAGGCTCCGGGTGTTCACGACACAGCCGAGCTGGCGCTAGCCGAAGACGTCGCGCCGAGCTCCAACGAGATGGCGATCGCCGAAGACGTCGCGCCGAGCTTCAAGAAACCGGCCATCGACGACGTGCCGGAGCGGAGCCGAGTTGTCGCGCTTCTGGTGATCTACGGCATCGTCATCGTCTTCTGGATGGTCTTTCACCAGAATGGCAGCACGATGTCTTACTGGGCCGATGAGAACACCGACTGGAAAGTCTCGGGCGTGATCTCCAA
>JBKQMU010000136.1:0-7760 GCA_052146555.1 Isosphaeraceae bacterium | reverse complement strand
TCAAGCGCTGGCAGCTTCAGGACCACATGGACGCCATCCTGTCGCTGGGCGTGACGCATCTGATCGACCTGCTCACCTCCGAGAAAATCGATCTCTCCGTGCTGAGCGTCGATCAACGGCGCGACCTCTTGCTTTTGGCGGCACTTTACGATGCCTCCATCGGTGAGCCCATCGAGCGCCGATGGAGCCGGCTGCGCCGTCGGTCGGGCTTCCGGCCGCTTTGGAGCCGGCGCGACTTGCAAATCGGCTTTGGCACGACGCTGTTCGTGGTTGTGCTCTTGGCCCTCTTTCCGGGACTGCGAACCTGGAGCATCCTGCCGTGGTTCTTGCTTCCCATCGCGGCCGGCTGGATCTACTGGGGCTGGCGACTCCTTCGAGCAGAGTGGTACGCCCGCGATATCCGCAAGGGGCTCAAAGTCTTAAGCCGCGACTCCTCGGCCCTGCGGTGGGAACTGCTCTGGTTCAAGCCTACGGAGCTCGGTGGTCAGCCTTTGCCTACGGCCACGCCCAGCCGGGCCGAGGAACGCTATGAACTTCTGCGCAAGTTCCAAGGCGTCCTGGAGACGCTCGGCTACGGCGGTATCATTGTGCTGATTGATCGTGTCGATGAACCGCAACAAATTGAGGGCGACCCCCGCAAGATGCGCGCGTTGATCTGGCCGCTTCTCGATCATAAGTTCTTGCGCCATCCGGGGATCGGCATCAAGCTGTTGTTACCGATCGAGCTGGCTTATTATCTTGAGAAGGAAGACAGGGAGTTCTATGACCGGGCTCGCCCGGACAAGCTGAACATGATCAAGCCCCTACGCTGGACCGGGCCATCGCTCTATGACCTGGCGAGCGACCGACTGCGGGCGTGCCGGATCGAGGCTTCAGCCAACGGCGAAATCGCGGGCAACAGCGACCCGACCATAGACCCGGCCACGGACCACGACGGGCCCCGCCTGCGCCAGTTCGTCGACGAGTCGATCGGCGACGACTCGCTCAAGGACGCTCTGGGCAATCTGAGGACGCCCCGGCACCTCTTCAAGTTTCTACACCGACTGATCGAAGAGCATTGTCACCGGCACACCGAGGACCAACCCCGGTGGACCGTCGATCCGGACACGTTCCGGACCACGTTCGCCTCGTACATGCGCGACCTCGAAGCCTTCGACCGCGGTTACGGACACGGCTGAGATCATGCGCGAGAGGCGTCAATGAGCGTTCTCCCTGCGGGTGAAGGTGACAAGAGACGGCGGATGAGGGGAACGCCAACGACGCGGATGAGGGGGAGCGCCAACGCCAAGGTTGCGCCTGGCTTCGCCGGTTGCGCCCAAAGCACTCCTGCGCCCAAGAATGGCAGGCGACTCACCTTTGGCAGACCTACCGCCATTTTGGCACCATGGGGCCGGTGACCGTGCGACAGATTGGCAGATCACACCACTCGCCCGAAGCCATCAAGAATGCGATCGCCACCTGGAAAAAGCTCGTAAGTCTCACTACTCATTTTACTTGCGACACCAAGGCGCAGTATTGGCATGCCACTTGCTCCTCTTCTATTTTGTTGTCGACCCGGTGTGTGACGGGCAACCAGGCCGACACACGCACAAAAGCGTCATGACCACATTGAGGCCCGTCGTCAGACGACTGTAAGGAGTCCGAACATGCTTCCCGTTCTTCGCACCAAGTCACCTCTATCCCCGTTTGGCGAATCGGCACTGAATCGGCTGGACACGCTTTTTGACCGCTTCTTCGGCGACGACTTCCAGCTCATGGGCAGGCCTGGCGTGACCTGGAGTCACATGCCGCTTGCGATGTGGGCGGATGAAACCCACGTGTACATCGAGGCCGAGCTGCCCGGCGTCGAGGAGAAGGATCTGGAGATCACGGTCCATGGCGATGTCCTGTCGATCAAGGCTGAGCGACGTCCGACCGAAGGGCGTAACTACCTGTATAACGGCCGCATCTTCGGCCGCTTCGAGCGGGCCATCGCGCTGACGGAAGCCGTTGATACCGATCAGATCGAAGCCACGCTCGCAAACGGCGTGCTTCACCTCAGCCTTCCCAAGAGGGCCGAGGCCCGCACCAAGAAAGTCACCGTGAAGACGTCGTGAGCCGTGTTTGACGTAGTGGGCAGTAAGGAGTAGTCGCTCGCGTCCGGCAGGCTCACGCGGACGCGAGCGTGACCTCGCGCCAGGCGGCGAGCCGAGCGTGGCACCCGAACCTGCCCACTGCCCACCGTCGCCTGCCCTTTGGCTACTGACAATTGACTGACTGGCACATCACGCCGGGGAAGTTACTCACCGTCGATCGGCTTCTGGTGATAGAGCCTCAGATAGCTCTCGTACCGGCCGGCGTGGATTTGTCCCCACTGGACGGCGTCCTTGACGGCGCATCGGGTCTCGTGGGTATGTGAGCAATCGGGGAACCGGCACAGCGGGAGGTACGGGCGGAACTCGATGAAATGGCCTGCCAGGGCGCTGGGAACGACACCCCAGAGTTCGAATTGACGCAAACCCGGCGTATCGACGACGTAGCCGCCGGAGGCCAGAGGGATCAGCTCGGCGGTCGTGGTTGTGTGTTTTCCCTTTTGCGTCCAGTCAGACACTTCGCGGACCCTCAGATTCAGGCCCGGCTCGATGGCGTTTAAGAGTGAGCTCTTGCCCACGCCGCTCTGGCCGGAGAGGGCGGTGACGCCGCTGGAACAGAGCGATCGCAGCCGGTCGACGCCCCGCCCGTCGGCCGCCGAGGTGACCATCGTGTCGTAACCAAGCTGGGCATACAGGCCGAGCACCCACTGGTAGAGGGACAGGTCGACCAGATCGGCCTTGTTCAGAACGATGATCGGACGCACGCCGCCGATCTCCGCGGCCACGAGGTAGCGATCGATCAGACTGAGCTTCAGTCCCGGCTCGGCAAGCGCCGAGACGATGAGAATCTTTTCGACGTTCGCCGCCAGGATATGCTGGCGATGGCGGTATCCGCGGGTGATAACCCCGCGCCGCGCCTCGACCTTCTCGATGAACCCCTCTTCGCCCCCCGGCCCGGCGGGCCGGAACCAGACCCGATCCCCCACGGACAGCACGTTGCGGCCCTCGATAGCCAGGCTTTTCAGCAGCCGGCGGACGTGGCAAGGGAAGAGCTGGCCATCGTCGGTCTGGACCATGGAGACCAGCCCATGAATCCGGATGACGCGGCCGGGAAGGCAGGTAGTGTCCACAGCCCGCCGAGCGGCGGCCCCGTCGGAGCCTCCCGTGGCCCGCTGTCCCACGTCTTCTTCGCCGACCTCGGCGACGATCGTCCGATGCCGCGACAGCTCGCCACGAGGCCGCACGCGCTCGCTGACGGCCGATTCATCCGAGCCGGTCCCCTGTTCCGGTCCCGTGGCGGCTGAATCGTACTCGCGCGTCAGGTCGTTCTCGCGCGTCCGTTTCTGGCGGTTCTTCTTGAGCTCGACGCGGACCTTTTTCTTCTTGGCCACGGCACCTCAGTCTCGTTGCGGGTGAATCGGGAAGCGGAAGCACCTTCGACACAAGGCAGGATGGAGCGCCTTCGACGAAAGGCGGCATAGAGTCTCGGGTTGCAACCAGATGTCAAGAAAGGCTGTCATGGGTGGGTGGCTGGGGCAGAATGCCCCAGTGGACAAAGCTTACGGTCTCGTCGCTTACTCTCCCGTGCTGTCGCTCCGCTCCACCACAGCCACCCTACCACATATAGCTCTCACGTTGTTGGTCAATAGCACTTGCAAACGAGCATCAAGACGTGCTACCGCGAGTGCAGAGGCCGGCGACCGCCTGGCTTCTCCGAGCTGTTGGCGGCTGCGTCGTTGAAAATCTGGAGCGCGCGCTTGAGGTTGGTCGTGTGGAAAATACCCAGCGCCTTTCCGTGCGAGTCCGCCGCCGAGGCATAAGCATATTCAATATTGATATGCTCCTCGGCAAGCTTCTCCAGCACCCTGGCCAGCCCTCCGGTGCGGTTCTCCAGTCCGACGGCCAACACCTCGGTCACCTTGTACTCGGTGCCCAGGGAGGTGAGAACTTTTTTGGTAGTCTCAAGGTCCGAGGCGACGAAGCGCAGGACGCTGGGCCCATCGGCCTCCATCACCGTGATGGCATGGAGGTCGACTTTCTCCTGGGCCAGCGCCGAGCAGATCTTCGCGAGCCGTCCAGGCTTGTTCTCCAAATGAGCAGTCACTTCGCTTGCGATTTCCATCGTGTTGGCCTCCGACACAGGGAAAGTTGACTTGCTGGAGCGGACGATATGGGGGCCGGCCGGTACGGAACGGCTGCCCGTGGGAGCGACATAAACCAGGGGAGCCCAGGGTACGGGGACCCCGGTGTTGCGGGTCAGGCTCTTAACCGGGCCCGCGGTTACCCGGCGCAGGCCGCCCGAGGCGACTGGGACTGAGAGGACCGGGAGCAACCGCTCCGGCCGTCGCGCCTTCCGTCCCTGATACGGCACCCGGGAAACTCCCCTGTCCGGCTGCTAGCAAGCCGGGACCGAGCTGCCGCGGCACCAATTCGCTGGGTGCAATAGCTGTTGTCATCAGGGCGGGCTCGGCCCCGTGCTCCTGGGCGCACACGGCGGCTGTCAGTGCCGAAGCGGCGACAAGTAGGGCCGGAAACCACCGTCTCTCACGAGGACGAACGGAATTTTCGGAGTGAGCACACGCAGCGGAGAAGCGGAGGCGGGAGAGGATCGAGCCGATGGGGAGTTGTCGCACGGGGGCCGTCCTTCGTGATTATCCGCAACAACAAGGCTTGGAAGGAAGAACGAATAGCCCGCACCCGCCCCAAGGACACGCACCGAGACCGGCGTGTCCTACCAGCTGGCCATCCATTCTAGCGCCATCGTAAGACTGAAACCGTCGTGCGCCAACACGTTGCCCGGCGCGATCGTCGCGTCGAGCCGTCAGGCAGTGTCGCAGCTTATCCGCCGCCGTCAGCGACTCGGTTTCGATGGTTCGGCGTCGCTTCGTTTTTCGCGACTCTTCGGCCGTCGCGCTTGCTCTTGGCTTTGATGTCCGCCCGGACGCCTTGCCCTCCCTGCAAAGACGAAGCCAGGGGGGGGTGGGCTAGGCGACTTTACCGGCTTCTTTCCCGACCTTGGCACATCTTTCCTGACGAATCCGCCGCCGCTCACGCTTCCAGCACTGGTAACACCTGGGACGTCGCTCCAATTTACCCCAGCCACCCTTCCTTGTCCTGCCATGAAAATGCCGGTCACGCGGCGTCCTGACGGGGTTCGAGCGTGACTCTATGTCCAAGTTTCTGCTCCGCGGGCTCGAAGCACCAAACAGAAAACGACCTCCGATCCGAGGTCAGGCCACTCGCGTCATGATAACGCCGACCCATCGCCATTTTCATGATCTTGGGGTGCCGCAGGGCGGCATGACAAACTGCTCCGAAGAAAGGATAGCGCCAGCTTCCGCGGGCATGCGTCAACCCGCGGAGCCCTTCACGAAAACGATCAACGAAGCCGGGCCGGAGGTTGCATCCATTGAGTGGGACTCGCGAAATGGGGCCGCTCGAAGGAGGGGTCGTGAGGGATGCGCAGGCGCGAGGAAGGGTGAGTGAATATCATTGGCTTAGCGGCTAAATCATGTCTTAAGGGGGAAAAAGAATGAAATCACACCACGTATTCCCCGCCGCATTTCATTGTCTATATGTTTGTACACTTTGTGGGCCGGGTACCCTTTTTCTTAGTGGAGGCACCTGCCAGCACTTGCGTCGAACGCCGGGGTTCTTGCGATCTCGTCCAGTCACAGTGCCTGCGGTCGTGCAAATGCCTCTGACTTTCGTCCACTGCGATCCGTCGTTTGCGACTTCGAGGCTGGCTCTGAGCTTCGGCAATGATGGTTGCGAGCAGGGACTGACTTAGAGATCGAGCTCCCACAGGGAAACGGGACTCGTCGAGGAATTCAGGAATGGGTGCCAAGAGAAAACGACGCTATTTCGATGAAGATTCCGCGAAGCGAGCATCGGAGTCAGAGTCACGAGCAGACGAAGAATTCGACACCGGTGACGATGCTGCGCAGGAGTTACCTGACGATGACCCGCCGGCTCAGTCGGACGATGCCCCGCCCGAGCCACCGGATGAGGCTCCGCCGGATATGCCGGATGATGCCGCGCAGGAGCTAATAAGCATCATTTGCAAGCTGTGCCAAGTGATCCAACGTCATCAGACGGCTTGGGAAATGACCTACTGCCCCCCGGAACCGATCGAGCCAGACTATTATCATATGGATCTCCTGGTCCCCGGGTGCAAATCGTTGAACATCGATCTGTGCGTCTACAACGGCCGCGCCGTCATACGGTCGGAACTTTAGGATGGATCGTTATTCGGTGTCGGTTTCTCTTTACGTCATCACGTCATAATATTACGACCGATAAAGAATAACATACTTTATCATGTTCACTTGACGCCACATTACGCATTAATGAGCGATCCATCGAGCAACAATCGAAACGCGGAGTTTGTCAATCTTCTCAAGAGCCTTCTCCACAATGCTGGAGTTGTGATCGTGGGATTTGGTTTTGCCTTTCTCGGAGCCACGCTCGATTCTCTTGTCGGTGTGGCCCGCTTTCATTCTGTCATGACAACTGCTGTTGCTTGGCCACTGTTGGCTATCGGGTTTCTCCTGCGAGTCTGGGCGACGTTCCACTTCTACCAGCGGCAAATGAAAGTGATCTCGCTCGTGCCCCAGAAGAGTCTCATCATGACAGGCCCCTATCGCTTCTCAAGAAACTTACTCTACCTTGGTGGGAACGTGTTTATATTCCTCGGTGCAGTAATTCTTCTTGGGTCGCCAAGTGGAGTAGTTCTCACCGCCATCAACGTCTTGGTTGTGGAGTTCATGATCCGGCGCGAGGAGGAGCAACTTGCGCGAGAGTTCGGCGAGGAGTGGTTGCGTTACAAGAATCGCGTACGCAGATGGCTTTGAAACCGAAAGATGCACAACGCGCTTTCCGTTGTAGGGAGAGCGACGCGATGAAACTATATGGAATAGGGCGAAGTTGCATCACACAAGGCGAGGTTCGTTCGCCTGGTGCGCCCAAATGCTCGCCAGGTTTGCACGTGAGGTGAAACAATGGATGGACGGCACAAGGGTGGCACAAGAGAGTTTCGGTCACTGACGTTCGCTGAGCAGGCAAAGTCGATCACGGCATCGATCAACAACTTGCAAGCAGCGATCGAGCACCACGTCGAACATTCCCCCCAGCCGCAAGAGACCATCAAGAAGTGCTTGGGACAGGTTGATCGGCTTCTGGCGCGATTGGGCGGCATTTACGAACAAGGGGAAGCCTTCTCCCGTTCACATTCTCGTTCGCGGGAAGGCGTTCCGATTGTCCAGGAGCTTCCCCGGGTCCACCTTCGGAGCCCGCGTCTAGCCGACCCGAAGCGTGCAGGCGATTTCGCAATGGAAGTTGTCGAGGAGCCACCGGATGCCGGCGTACGATGATCGCTTTGCTCCAGCCGCCCCGGTGGCGTTGGTCAAGATGAACAATCCGGATGGTGAGAAAACCATCGCCGATGTCCCCATGCTGACCGACTCCGGCGCCGACGCAACGCTCTTGCCCACGTCTGTGGTCGCCTCGCTCGATCTCGTGAGTACGGGCGAACCGTATCAACTGGAGGCGTTCGACGGTTCGATCAGCGAGTCGGAAGCGGTTCGCGCCGATCTGGTTTTCGTGAACAAGACGTTCCGCGGGCTCTACCTCCTTATCGAGTCCGAGGTCGGGTATCTGGGCCGTGACATCCTGAACCACGTCCGGCTG
>JBKQMU010000135.1:0-3439 GCA_052146555.1 Isosphaeraceae bacterium | reverse complement strand
TCGAGAAGCTCGGCCCGGTGGATGACCCGCTCATCGGCGTTTTTGTGCACTGGTGCTACGGGCCGCACACCACTGACGGAGTTGTCGGCAAAGAGAGCCCGTTGCTGCTGGCGAGTAATTTTTCAGGGCAGTGGCCGGGGCTCGTCGGGTTGCTCAACACTGGAGCGTGCCTGGAGAGCCTGGGCCGCAAATTCTCTCGTGTTTGGAGCGACGCGGAAGACTGGACCGCAGACGAAGCTTTCATGGCTCGTTTGGGCGAGTGGTGCGCGACCGGTCACATCGGCTACTCCACCGAGCAGATCGGCTATTCCGTTCCCATATCCAAAGAGGCACACACTCGCTCGAAGCGCGTCGCCGAGGAGATCGGGAAAAGAAGGATTCTGGCCCTGATGCTCGGGGATACGTCCATGGGGATGATCAACGGCACTTTGGACCACGGCGGCTGGCTCCCATCGGATTCTCGGAACACAAAGACGACCAGGCATGGATCATCGACCGGGGCCGTTCCATCTCCGATGACCGACTCAACGAGGCCCTGGAGTTCGTGAAGGAAAGCGGCGTGAAGTTCCACTGGGGCGAAGACGGGGCGGACGACTTCGACGAAAACGCCACACGGGAACAGCTCCGGGACTACCTGACCGTGCTCGACCTGGTGAGCGAATTCAAAGCCGATTGCGTGGGTTGGCAGTATCAGCTAGGTTTGGTGCCGCTGCGGCCGCCGTCGGATTTCGCCGAAGGGCTGCTCAATTCCGTTTGCCGGCCGGAGAGCAACGGCGACGTGATCATAACCTCCACGGAGGGAGATCAAGGCAACCTCGTCCCTATGGAGCTGATGAAGCGGCTACTCAAGGCCAAGGGGCTGCACCAGGCCGTGATGTTCCACGATGTGCGCTGGGGCGCCGAATATCAGGGACGATTCTTGTGGGTGCTGCTTAACTCGGGCTCGTGTGGAGCATACGCCATGAGCGGTGACCCCGACACGCTCAGAGGCGTCCACTCTTACCGGCAACCCGCCGAATACTTCCCGATCCCCGGCGGTACATTCGCCGGTGAAGCGCTGCCAGGCGACATCACGTGGGCCAGGGCCTATCTCAAAAACGACGAGTTGTGGATGGACGTCGGGCAAGGAGAAGTTGTCACTCTACCCGAGCAAATCCGCGAGCAGTGGTGGCGCGGAACCACGCGTCAGTGGCCGTTCATGGCAGCCGATCTGGGCATCTCGCGAGAGACCCTGATGGCATTCTATCTGAGCAACCACATCGCCGTAGCCTACGGTGACATCATCGAGGAAATGGCTGCACTCTCGCAAATGCTCGGCTTCAGAGTTCGCTTTCTGGGAAGGAGCGCATGACATGACGGAGGACCGCGGCTGCTATATCGGCATCGACGTGGGGACAGGGAGTGCTCGGGCGGGAGTGTTCGACGCAAGCGGCAAGATGCTCGGACAGGGCTCGCACCCCATCAAAATGTGGAAGCCGCAGGCCGATTTCGTGGAGCAATCGTCGGACGACATCTGGGACGCCTGCGCGGCGGCGGTACGTCAAGCTGTCACAGAGGCTGACATCGACGCAACGAACGTGCGAGGGATCGGCTTCGATGCAACCTGCTCCCTGGTGGCCCTGGACGAGGCCGATCGGCCCGTGTCAGTGAGCCCTACCGGTAACGACGAACAGAACGTCGTTGTTTGGATGGACCACAGGGCCCTGGAGCAGACGGCCCGCATCAACGATGGGGGACATGCCGTGCTGCGCTACGTGGGCGGGATCATCTCCCCTGAGATGGAGTCGCCCAAGCTCAGTTGGCTCAGAGAGAATCTCCCCAATTGCTGGAAGCGGGCCCGTCGCTTTTTCGATCTGGCTGATTTCCTGACCTACCGCGCGACCGGCGACGAAACCCGCTCGCTGTGCACCACCGTGTGCAAGTGGACCTACCAAGGTCACTTGGAGCCGACGATACCGGGCAGCGTGGGGAGTTGGGACGACACCTACTGGCAGTCCATCGGGCTGGGTGAACTGGCCTCGGAAGGCTACCAACGCATCGGAACTTGCATCCGGCCCATGGGCGCGCCCATCGCTCAGGGGCTTACCGAAAGCGCGGCGGCCGATTTTGGTCTCAACCCGGGAACCCCGGTTGCGGTGTCGATTATCGACGCCCACGCCGGTGGCGTTGGAATGCTGGGAGCGCGTCTCACTGAGGGCGGTGAGGTCGAGCTTGAAAAGCGGCTGGCGCTCATTGGCGGCACATCCAGTTGTCACATGGCGGTCTCCAAAGAACCTCGATTCGTCGATGGAGTCTGGGGGCCGTTCTATTCGGCGATGATCCCCGGGTTATGGCTCACCGAGGGCGGCCAATCTGCCACCGGCGCGCTCATCGACCACATCATCTTCAGCCACGTTCGTAGCCATGAACTCGAGATCGATGCGAAACAGCGCGGGATAACCGTTTACGAAATCCTCGCAGAGGTCCTCGAGAAGCTCGCCGCTGGAACGGAGTTTCCTGCCGAACTCACCAAGGATCTCCACGTGCAACCGGATTTCCACGGCAACCGCTCCCCCAGAGCCAATCCGCACGCCCGCGGAATGATCTCGGGCCTAAGGCTCAGCGACAGCCTCGAAGACCTCGCCCTGCTCTACTTGGCTACAGTCCAAGCGGTGGCCCACGGCACCCGCCACATCCTGGATGCCATGACCGAGAGCGGCTACGAAATCGAGACCGTGCTTACCACTGGCGGCGGTGCCAAGAATCCGATCTTCCTACGCGAACACGCTGACATCACCGGAAGAAAAATCGTCCTCCCAAAAGAGCCCGAGGCCGTGCTCCTCGGCTCTGCCATGCTCGGCGCGGTCGCGGCAGGGGACTGCGCCACGGTGACCGAAGCGATGACTAAAATGAGCGCCGCTGAGACGATTATCAAACCCTGCCAAGGCGCCGCAGCGAACTACCATGACGCCAAGCACCAGGTTTTCCTCCGGATGTACGAAGATCAGCTGCAATACAACGAGATGATGGCTCTTCGATAGAATACCAGTGCGGTTTCAGATGGGCGACATAATTATGAGACCTCAGGAACTACCACGGTACCCGTATACCACGGCGACGGCGGTCCCGGACGTGGTGAGTATGTACGCACCTGGGTAATCAAATTGATGACGGTAGACAAACCCCGCTCCCCATGGGCTCAGGAAAGGTGGGCACAAAAGGTGCCCGGCTTTGGTAGGCTCTCTCCGGGTTATCCGATACGGATACTTGGGCGGAACCGCGGAAGAAATAAGTCCCCGTACCATAGCTCTCTTCTTTGGCCCTGGTTGTTTACGGGTGTCCGGCCCAGCACATCCTCAACGTGGCCGGTGAACTTGTCGGTGTCAAGCAAAAGTGGCTCTGCTGCCGCGGATTGCCTTTCTGCCTGATAGGCTGAATGTGTGCGGTGTGCCCGAAACTC
>JBKQMU010000134.1:0-14305 GCA_052146555.1 Isosphaeraceae bacterium | reverse complement strand
CGCACCCCAGTATGATGGCCCACCTCAGGAGATTGTCGTAGCGGAGCGGGACGAGAGGGTCCAGTCGCGCAAGAAGGAACGGAAAGGCGGATCCGTATTGAGTGTAAGCTTGCGGCCCTAGGGCGCGTTCCGCGCGGACCTGGAGGGCGGGGCCTACGGCAAAGTAGTCCCAATGGTGGTAACCGTCCCAATGATGATGTTCGCCTTTCATAAAGATGGCGCCTGAGAGTCGCGAGACATCGGGAACCGCCAGCAGTGCGGCGATGGACAAGGCGACCGTGGCGAACCAGGCCGTATCCCTGGCCCACGAAAACGAGGCTCTCGGGGGCGCTTCCCTGGTCTCATCGATCTGTCCCCGCCCGGGCGCGTACACACCGGGGCTGGCCGCTTGCCCCGGCTCGGTGCGCGCGCCCGTACGTAAGCGGCCAAGCCAGACTGCCGCAAGCAGGCCCAAGAGCAAGAACAGCGCGGCCGACACCAGGACGAGCAGTCGAGACGCCGGGTCCGGAGATGTGTGGACTCTCGACCCCAGTAGTTCTCTGAAGGCCACCTCAATCCAGTCGGCGACGCCCGCCCCAAATCGCAAGGTGAACGCGGAGAGGAGGACCGCGAGGGCAACCAATGAAATCGTGGCGGCCGACCTCACCCTCCACGGGCTGCCCGGACTGACTCCCTCCACCTGGGACTGGCTATGCGACTTCCTGCTGAGCAAAAGGGCCGGGAGCACCATCCCCACCAGACAGCCGGCGACATAGAATTGCAGATCGCGTTCGGGATGGTAATAAACCCTGGCGATGTCTGTGAGGCGAGCGATGACCGAGAGGCGAGCGGCAGGTGGGGGCGCGAAGTAAAAGCCGGCCAGCATGACCAGCAGCCCTGCGCACACACCGAGGAGCGATAAGTTGATATAACGGGGCGTAGGATTCTTCACTTGATGAGACTCATTTCAGTTGACTCAAGAAGGGTAGACGTGGTGTCGTCTTCCCTGTCCCCGTCAGTGTGAGCCACCATGGTTTGGTCCTCAACCGCACGCGGGCATCAGTCGCGGCGACCCGGGGGCCAGCCGCACAAGCCAGGCGAGCGCTCACTCGGCGGATGACGGCACGGACCTCCTTGCGAGGTCGCGGCTGCATTTCGTAGGGACCGGCCCGACCCGTCTTCGCGGGCGGCACATAACTGGCTGCCGCGAACTACGCATTGCCGAAAATCCCGCCGCAAACGCGACACTGGGAGTGCGGACGATGGTCCTGAGCATAGGGCGATTACCTGTGGTTCCGGGTCACTTTCGTTCGGCCCTCCCTGGCGGCAAGAACCTCAAAAAGCTCCAGCCGTCTGTTTCGCCCTCTAGAGACAGCGACTGAGAAGTCGCGAGGAAAGTGTTCTTCTTCATATACTCGGCATCGAACGCGAAATGTGTGTAGCCCAGAGAGTGCAGGAATGCGAGGGCCTCTTCGCTCATCTCGTTCCCAGAGACGGTTGCGCCGTAGCGTTCGAGGTCGGCGTCGAGGGCTTCGACGTCGGCACCGTTGAGCGTGGCATGTCGATGCGTCTGGACGTAGAAAAGAGCCTCCCAACTCCAGTTTTCCGACCCGCGGAGGCGAAAGTAGCCTGGATATAAAGGTGCGTTGTCCCAACCAGCCGAGTTAACCGATTCTCCTCCGCTTTTCTGAGGTTCGATTAAGGCGAACGCAGCCAGTCGAACCTGCGTTGGTTGCTTGGCGAGCCAGGATACCCAGGCGGGATACTTTTCGGACAGATGGTAAGAATCAGTGGGGCGGGACCAGCAACCTGCGTTCACTCCTTCCCAGAGCGCCAGAACAATCGCACCGGCCATGATCAGGAATCGCGCCGAGGGTCTTGCCCATCGGCCGGCGAACCACGCCAGCAAGATCGGGATGGCGACAGCCCAGATGGCGATGGCCAGTATGCCGGCACGTCCGTAGCAACGGAAAAAAGGGACCACGCGATACAGGAGTAGCCCAGGGCCCCCGGAGAGACTGATCGTGACCAGGACCCCCGACAGGCAGAGTAGCCTCGTCACTACTGCGGGCGGCTCAAAGGAACAACCGTACTTCAGACGCGCAATCAGAAATAGACAGATTGATCCGAGCACGACGATGCCAGGGTAATTCCAGCCCTCGCCGCTGCCGGGCCGCGCCCAGGCGATATAGTGGACGGGATGTGCCCAGCCAGGCCGCGACCAGGGGGGCCATACGTAAGAGACGATCTCCGAGCCATACATCCAGAGCTCGCGCGGGTCGCGAACAACCCAGCCCTTCGCAACGGCTTGACGCCAGCCGACTGTCCAGACTGGAAAGGTCAGTAGAGCCGCCAGCAGGGCCGACGTCGCGGCTGCCAGTAATCCCGTCGTGATGTGCTTGCGTTGAATCTGGCCCGCGATCAGACCACCAGTGAACAAGGTAGTCAATCCGATGGTAAGGAAGTACCCGAAGTAAAAAGATGACTGAAGGGTCAGGGCCATCAGGACACCGAGTATCACCCCCCGCCGCGGGCTCGGCTCATCGAGGTATTGAAAGTATGCCCATACCGTCAGCAGCGCCCAAGCGTAGATCATGAGATAGAGATGGCCCATGATCCGTCCGCCAAGGCTCACATTCAAAGTCAAAAGGACGATCGATAAGATCGCCGCCAGAGATGAGCGGGTAGCTCCCCAGACCAGCCACGCGCCCACCCAAGCGTTGGCGACCAGGACGACCATGCACGCGACACGGTATCTTGTCGCTCCGTGCCAGCCCTCTCCGGCCATGGCCGAGAGGGTCAGCAAGCAAACATTCTCATACCTGGCCGGCAGGCTGGAGAGGAGCGTGGGATAAGGAGACCCGGCCCTCTCATCACTTCCGAGTAGCCACCAGCGACCGTGAAGCTCTGCGTTACGCGTCAAGAGGTAAGCGTGACACGTCGCATCGCCGTGGATCAAGCTCTCAATAGTGACCGCACTGAACTTGGGAATCCCGTAAGCGATAGAAGAGAGGGCCAGAGGTAGAACCGCAATCACCGCAAGTTGAAGCCAGGCAAATCGGGACCAGCGATCGGGCGCAACCCAGGCATCGAGCTTCACCGCCAGAGTCCGAATGAGGACACGCAGCAGCCTTGCAATGCGAAAGGCCGTGGGGAAAGCCTTTTCAGCCCGAGCAAGAAGTCGGATCGAGTCAGCTTGTTCTTTTGGAATCATGCTTGTCACCGCTTTCGCTCTATTCGTTCGGCCAGGGTCTCCCCGCGATTGAAAGCTTTATCGCGATAGGTCACTTCAGGTCTTGAAACACACAGTATGAAGACGCACCAAGGAGACGCGTTGGGCCTAAAGAAGAGGCGGTCTGAGAAACACGTAGAAAGGTCTGGCCTCGGATACCTTTCGGTAGTTGTAAGTGTGCAGAAGGGAGAGAGTGATCCTAACCCATAGCAAGCGCTGGACGCTTGGATCATTGGAGCCAAGCTGAGTGGCACAGGTGGAGTGGATCGCGAGCGCGGTTGGGGGATGATTCAGGTAATCGATGAGGATCTGGTCGGCCGGCTTGTAGAGCGAAATAACCTCCGGCAGATCTAGCTCCCAAGTCGACTCGATCGGGTAGGCGTGATTGCGGCGAGAGGCGAACCGCACTTTTTCGGAAAACATGGGACCAACAACCCAGAGCGTGCCTGACTTGGGAACGGCATCATCGATCCTTTCGGAGACCTTCTCGGCCACCCAGACTGAATGATCCTTTAAAGCGATTTCCCTGAAGCGGTGCCTCATTTCAAAGGCAATGCCCGCGGCGATTACGACCGCAGTGAACAGGGCCAAGCCATCGGGCCAGATCATGCGGCTTTTTGTCATCGAAGTTGGTAGCCTCAGCGGTTCGGACAACGCGCAGCCAATCGCGATCGCTGTTGCTGGGAAAACATGCGCGAGGTAATGCTCGAAGGCGCGGTTGGGCGCGATCGCGGCAAGAAGTCCGCACGCCAGGCCCACCAGCAGAAGGACCCGAAACCGGGAAAGAGTCGCGGCGATTGCCGCCAAGATCATGGCCGCCAAAAGCATGGAATGCGAGCAGGTCACGAGAAGCCACTTGGCCGACGTAGGCGCATACGTCTGAGCAGCGTAGCGATGCGGATGAACAAAGAGAACGCATAGATAGCCATGGACACTCCCCAGTAGAGCCACCAAGCCAACCGAGGCTACCAAGACCGCAAGTCCCGTTACCCCTATGATCACGAGAAATTGGCCGCGTTTCTGCCAAGATTCACGTGATGTGAGAACCAGTGCTATCGGCACAGCGGCGTACACAGCCGTTGTGGGGCGGGTCAAGAAGCCGAGTCCCAGCAGGACGCCAATCACAACTGTCTTCGCCACGCTCACCTGCGATGTCGTTGTCCGCCAGCAGGCAAGCAAGACGCCCATGATCCATAGGTTTGAGAAATGCTCGGTGGAGGGCCATTCCCAATCCCAAAAAGACAGAGGCAAGAGCATCAGTAGAGCCGAAGCGGCAAGCCCGGCCCAAAACCTTGGGCGAACCACCACCAGAAGAAGCAGCGATTGGATCGCCAGGACGATCGCCAACATGACCTTGAGAGCCAGGTAGCTTCTGGGAAAGAACACTTGCGGGAGTGCGTAAATGAGCGGTACTAGAACGGGCTTGTCGAGCAAGATCTGATCGTAAAGGCTCTCGCCAGCAAGCAATTGCTTGCCATACTGTCCGTAGGTAAACGGATCAGGGTTTGTGTCGGTCCGAGCGCTGTAAATGTGAAGTGCGACCGAGATGACGAGCAGAACGCACCAGCAGGCCCATTGGCGAAGGACTGAAGTGGGACGAAGCAACGCCTCAGCTTTTGCCGGCTGCTCTTGCGTGAATTTTTCCGCCATCCGCCATGTGTTCCCAGTGTTCTTGGGCACTTCTAGAGACCGCGTCACAATCATACCGATTCAGTGCCGTGCTCTAAAGGCTCAACACGACGATCCAGAGGAAGCACACTTCAGCGCAACGGAGAAGCCGCACCGAGCCACCTTGCCCTTCTCGAGTCATGCTCGCCACCGTATTGGCTCTCCCGCCGCGGACACGGCGTCGTGACATCACAGCTTGCTCTCACTCAGTCAGTGCACGTCTTGAAACACACCGTGGCTAGATTTCCAGCAGGCAGAGCCAGCGCCAGGCACCCGAGCGCGCTGGATCGCAGAGTATCCAGCAGCCGAGTCTTTGCCGCGGCCGGGAAAGGAGCCAGCCGCGCCCAGTAAGAAATTGGATAACGGTTCCAGATCGCCATAACAGAGACCTGTGTGAATCCCGCCGCCTGCACGAGCGAACGCATGCTCTGTCTCGAGAAAAGCTGGAGATGTTCAATATCGTAGATGGGTGACTTCCTCCCCATGATAAGGGCTGAGACTGCGCGTCGATTGTGGCCGATCAAGAACAGTGCGCCGCCCGGTTTCAGGGCCCGCCACGCGTCCTTGCAAAAGCCCAGCGGGTCATCAAGGTGCTCGATGGTTTGGAAGCACGTGACGAGGCTGGCAGATTCACTGGCAAGTGTATTCTCGCGAAAGACATCTTGCCTGATGAGTGGCCGGACGGCCGGATCCGCCGCCGCGATCGGTGCCGAGGACGGCTCGATACCCATCACCTCATCGAACCCGGCGGCAACTAATTCGGTGAGAAATGTTCCTTCGCCTGTGCCGATGTCAACGGCGAGCTTCTTGTCAGGCAACCGGCGCAGAATCGAGGGGAGGAATCGTGCGTAGGTCGCGCTGGCGTATCGAGCCTCGATGGCACTGTCGAAGTCTGATTGCTCGTAAAGCGCCCAGAGTGCTTCCGGTGAGGGTGCCGGGTCGGCGTAAGCCAGATCGCAGCGTTTGCATAGGCTAAGCTTCCAATGCATATACTCGGGTGTCTTACGGGATGCGAACGTGAGTCCGTTCAGAGCCTCAGGTCGAAAATTCGACTCGGCGAGCAGGCGGGACCGGTCGCGCGAGCCGCACACCGGGCAAACTCTTTCTTGAAGCAAAATGTTATGCATTGTTGTCGAGTTGAGGCAGGTTGTTACGGGACTATTGGGCCGGCTCCGATGGTCGAGCCGCAATCGCCGTGTATCCGAGGCAGTCATCCCCTCCCTTACCCATGAGCGATAAATTCCCGAGTAAGCCAAGGACGCAGATCAGCGGCAGGCAGATGACGCCAATTGTTCGCGAGAGCAACCGCTCGGGCCAGGCCGATTGGTGCGTAAGAAGCAGGGGAAGAAACAGAGCCATGACCTTGTAGCAAGCAACGCAGAACGCGTTTCCTCGAGCGTAGACTGTCACGTTGTGGAACCCCGCGCTCTCGAGCAGGTTCAAGAGCCCCGAGGGTGTGAATCGCCAGTAATCATGGGGTATGTAATGCCACCGCGCGGCGAACGGAACTGTCAGCACGATCCGTCCCCCTGGCTTGAGGCATCGCCAGGCCTCAAGGAGAAAGGCCCGAGGTTGGGCCACGTGCTCTAACGTCTCCGTGCTGAGGACCACATCTACGGAGGAACTGTCTATCGGCCAGGCGTCCCCCTCATAGTAGGTTGTGTCAGGCACGGAATAGCCGAATCGTTCGTAAGCTTCGCTTTGGTCGATGGCCCGGTAGACCGCCTGAGGACCGATCAGTGGGCGGTAAGGCTGTGCTCCGCATCCCACGTCAAGGATTACTCCACGCAGCGGTGGAAGCAGAAGGCGTAGATCTCTGTAGACCGAACTGGCCTGGAGATCGAGTAGCCGTCGGGCTGCCGCAACCAGGCTGTCCCATCGCGAGGAGACACGGCGAAACGATGGTGGTCGCCAAGATTCATCACGCCGCAGGACCTGGTTTGGCCGACTTAATTCCAAAGGTTGCGATTCGATCATGGAGAACATCGGATGTCTCCTGAGGCGGGCCGGATCTCGCCATCTCGTATTTCGCTGCGTCGTATAAAATGCGGCCGCTGCTTCACTTCCTCAAAGATCTTGGCGATGTATTCTCCGAGGATGCTGACCCCGAGCAAGTTGATCGATCCGAAGAAGAGAATCAGTAACAGAGTCGTTGTGATCCCTGGTGGAGCGTACATGGGAAAAAGCACCCGCGCGATTACCTGAAGGATGCCCAGGAAAATGCACAGACAGAAAAGAAAGACGCCGGCAGCGGTCATCATATTGAGCGGGGTATTACTGTAGCTGAGTATCCCCTTCTTGGCCCAGCCCAGGTTTTTCAGCAGGTTGTTGGTGCTCCGCCCGAACATCCGCTCGGGCCGTACGTAATCGACACCCGTCTGGCGAAACCCGGCAAAGGCGCGAACACCGCGCAAGAATAGATCTCGCTCGGGGAACCGGAGAATTGCTTGGACGACACGCTTTTCCATGAGGGAGAAGTCGCCGGCGTCATGTGGTATGGGAACATACGAAAAAAAGTCAAACACGCGGTAAAACGCCTTGTAAGCAAATCGCATGAGGACAGGGGCCTCACGCTTGACTCGCCTGCCGTAAACGACATCATAGCCTTGACGCCAAAGTGCCACGAACTGTTCGATGATCTCCGGCGGGTCCTGCAAGTCGCCGTCCAAGAGGACGCAAGAATTCTTGCTGGCGATCTCCATGCCACTCCGGAACGCCGACTGCGACCCGAAGTTTCGCGAGTGACTGATTCCGATGACACGGCGGTCATTTCCTGAGATGCCCCGGATGATCTCTTCGCTATCGTCGGGGCTGTTGTCGTTGACAAAGATGATCTCAAAATCAATGTTTAGTTTCATAAACGTTGACTTGAGACGCTCGTACATAATCGGAATCGCTTGCGCGTCTTTGTAACAGGCTACCACGGCGCTGACGCTATAGACGGTATCGAGGCCGAATTTCTTGGACAGTTGCAGATACAGTCGCGGATCCGGCAATGAGAGGTACCAGTCCACCGTTCTGCGAAGCCCCTCCTCGAATTGCGTGCGCGGCCTCCAGGCAAGGCGTTCTTTGGCCTTCTCGATGTTCGCATACCAGTCCTGAACATCCCATTGGCGCGCGGGCATGGTGAAGCTCGGAGCCGTCGCAATATTGAACAGGCTGCGGGAGGCCTCGGCGACTTGGCGGATGGTCATCTTCCGGCCCGTGCCGATATTGAAGGATTCTCCAAAGTCGGCCGAGTTTAGCCCAATCGCCGCGTCGACGAACGCCTCGGTGACGTCTCCCACGTAGACGAAATCGCGTGAGACTTCGGGGTTCACAAACTCGGGGTAAGTACCTGCGAGGCCGCTGGAGATCACTGCGGGAATCAGCCGAGACGAATCCTCCAGCGGCCCGTAAACGGAGTAAAGCCGAAGGTTCGCGCACGGAAACCGTTTCCGCTTTCCGAAGTAATGGAGCAGGTTCGCCGTGGCGACCTTGGAGACGGCGTAGTCGCTGTTGGGGGCCATGGGGTCATCTTCTCGCGGTCCCGCGGCCCTGTCGCCATATTCCGACGAGCTTCCCGCATGAACGTAACATGCGATCGAGAGAGACTGGAGTCTCGCCAGGAGCCTGGTTACAAGCAGGAAATTCGTGCCATAAATCAGGCGGCTGTCGGTCTCGAATGAGTACGCCCCATAGGCGACACAGTTGAAGACGGTTCTTGGTTTCAGACTCCCCAGAAGCCCATCGAGGTTGGAGTCGATGAGCAGGTCCACCTGACGAATCTGATGATCGGGAAGGTCCGAGAGTCGCCACGCGGGCAGGCGTGTCGTCGTGCCGTAAACGTCGTGGCGAATTGCCGCCAGCGTCCGCATTAAATTCGCCCCCACAAAGCCGCTCGCCCCCAGGACGATAATCGGTCCCTGGATGCGGCGAATCTTGTCGGCGATCTCGGGCGATGGTGTCCACATGCAGGAGTTTGAATCACGCATCTTCGCGGCAGAGAAACTGGATGATGGCAGCGGGATCGATGCCACTCTCGGTGCGATGAAATTTCTGAGAGCCGTAGAGACCCGAAACGTAGCCTTGGGCTGTTCGCGAGACAAATTGCCTTGGCATCTGCCCGTGCTCCAGCAGCAGGGACGCAATGATCTGTCCCATTCCACCCTGGCGGGCGTGCTCCTCAACGACGAGCAGTCCGCGAGCCCTGTCAAGGTCGGCGAGGAACTCATCAGGTAAGCCGGCGGGAGGAAGCTCGGACAGCACCCATAGGGTTGGCCTTGCCGGTTGCTCAAGCTTGGCAACGGCACCCCATATGCCGCCAACCAGGGTCCCGGTCACGACGATGAGCCATCCCTCCCCGGTCAGCAGGCGTCGCCACGGCTCGTACGGAGGAACGATCCATTCCTTGGGTTGCTCGGAAAGCCCTAAGCGTAGGTACGCTGGATGATCAACCTTGAACAGCCGGTCGATCACTACCTTGACGTCCTGATCAAATGCAGGAACATAGGCTCGCATACTGGGTAAGGTTAAGATAACGCCATAGTCTTCCAGCGCATGATGTGTTGCACCCATGACGCCGTAGCCGTAACCGCCTCCATTCCCCACCAGGACGACGGGAAGTCGGTGAAAGCAGACGTCATTTCGAATTTGCTCGAAAGGTCGCGCATAGACGAAAGGTGCGATACTGTAGACCCACGGCCGCAGGCTTTCTCGTGCGAGGCCCGCGGCCACCGAGACCATATTCTGCTCGGCGACCCCGGCGTTGATGAATCTCTCGCCCAGGGCGTCTCTCAATGGCTCCAGTGCCTTGTAGCCAAGATCACCGGTGAGAAAAACAAAATCGGCTCGCAAAGAATGGCTTAGGAGTGACTGGCAAAGAGCATCGCGCATTCGTCGTTGATCTCTTGAACAGCCTGATTGTATTGCACTTCATTCATCGGTAAATAGTGCCACTCCATGCGATTCTCCATGAAGGAGATCCCTCTGCCCTTGCGCGTCCGGGCGACGATCGCCAGGGGACCGACGACGTCAAGCTCGAGAGCATGGTGGATGGACTCGAAGTCATGGCCGTCGATTTCTATGGCTTCGACGCCAAACGATCGCAACCGGTCAGTGAGCGATCCTAGGTCCGCAACTTCCTTGGTCGTTCCGAATCCCTGCAAACCATTGAGGTCTGTGAGGACGACCAAATTTTCCAAACGGCGATGGGCAGCGAAAATGAGCGCTTCCCAACACGATCCTTCGTTCCATTCCCCGTCTGACATCAGGCAGAACACCCGGCCGGGCTCTCTCTTGAGTTGCTTGGCCAGGGACAGACCGCAGGCCAGCGATAGCCCGTGACCGAGGCTACCCGTGGCGAAGAGCACTTCGTCGATCCCCCCCGCCGGCGGGTGACCGCAAAGCCGGGTGCCGTCTTTGTGGAAAAGGCACAACTCCTCGTCGCTGAGCTTGTCCATCATCCACAGGCAGATGTAGAGTGCGCCAGCGGCATGCCCCTTGGAGAGAACGAAATGGTCGTCAGGACCAAGCGTCTGAGTGTACAGGTGCAACATCATGTCGAGACAGGAGAGGTTCCCGCCCAGATGTCCAACCCTGCTTTCATAATGCATGCGCAGGAGGCGGAGTGTGGCACGACGCCGAATCTCGGCCCATTCCCGAGCGTCAACGGATCTGGCGATTCTTCCGGAAAGCAAAGCCTCGCCTGGCGAATTCGCCGTGGCGGCAGACACGGCCGGAGAGCCCGGACGAGGGTAGTCTAGCAAGCTGACTGGGGTACCACGCACGAATAAACCTCGAGGCGCCCGCCGAGTGCGAGAAGCAAGTTCGTCGTGTGCAACAACAATGTTGCTTAACTTCTAAGAGCAACTAGTCTAGTTGTCAAGGAAGTCGGGAGGGTTAAGGAAGAATGAATCTAGGATTAAGGAAGTCTCACTGTTTTCTTGATCTCCTGCCGTTCATCATAATGATAATTTCCGTACGCTTGAGCCCCCTCAGGTAGCTTGATTGCACTGAGGGCGCCGATCTTGTGTGGCGACGTGGCGTTTTGGGGTAGTCCACCCGTCGGATGCCTCTGCCAGCAGTCAAGAGGCCAAGGTCTTGCGAATCGATTTCTCGGCTTTCGCACTGTCTTGCTGCTGCAAATGTGAAACGATTTTCGTTGCTAGAAGGGAAGCCTCGCTGTGCTGGCCGATCAACTGGCTTGGAAATCCCCGGGTACTCAGCGATGGATCCAAGCCATGGCAGCCACTGGCACACAGTGGCTTGCTCGCGCGATCAAGACTCCAGAAATCCTCTCTCTGATTTGTCTGCCACTCATCCTGCTTTGCTTCGATCCCAACTGGATTTTCCCGACGCTGTTTCACGATCCCTGGATTTACCTCGGGTATGGTCTGGATCCTTGGCGGATGATGGTCAAGTACCCGTCGTTGTATTACGGCGGCAGGCTCAGCATCACCATGCCGCTTGCCTTGGCCCACGCGATCTTGCCGCCAGTGCTTGCCCATCTCTGTGTTCACATGACACTCTATTACATCAGTATATTCTGCATATATGCGGTGGTGGTCCGTCGCCTGGGCCAGCGGACGGCATACCTGGCTGCCCTGGGGATGGGCGCGTATTTCTACTTTCTTGACGCCATGGGACGGGATTACATCGACGCATCTGGGATGACGTATTTCCTCGTTTCCTGCTGGTGTCTGAGCCGCGCGGCAGACTCGCCGAGACACAAACTGTGGTGTGCACTGTCAGGGGCTTCGACCCTCTCGCTAGTGGTCGTAAACCTCGTTTACGGCATTCTCGTGCCGCTTGTTGCGATGGAGCGGCTCGTCTCCAACCCAAAGAGTCGAAATCCACGGGTCTTGTTAGCCGACCTGGGGTGTTTCCTGCTGGGCTCAGCCGTCCTCTTTGCCTGTTTTTCTCTTTTCTACTGGTGGGTGGTCGGCGACTGGTTCTTTCTTCGTGGTTCTTTTGGCTTCATCAAAAGTCTCTCCCTGCCGGGAAATCCATGGTTCGTGAATGGCCGGACGATATCGAAGTTCGAGGGGCTCGGCTGGTTGAGCAATGCCGTGTGGCTGGGCTTGCCTCTTGCAACGGTCTTGCCATCGGTAGTCCTCGTGTTACAAGCGATCCGTGAAAGAACGGTTCTCGAGTTCAAGCCAGTCTTCCTCTGGCCGGCACGTTTTCTTCTTCTGCTGGCAATCCTCTGGTGCATTGAAGTGCTTTCTAGCGTGGGCATCGCGCTTCAGATATGGCTCTATTCCAGCATCACGATCCCGGCCATGGTGCTGGCATGGGCGGTAATTCTCTCCCGTGCGACCAGGGATTTGAGCCCGGGCGATTGGTCGCTTGCTCGTTGGTTTTCCTTGTTCGCCTTGGCCGGACAAGCCGTCGTGCCCTGGGCCTACTCGTATGAGAACCGACACAATGGTGGCACGTTCCTCTTAGCCTTTATTCCAGCGAGTCTGGGGCTGGTTGTCCCTCTGGTGGTTCGAGGTTCGCTCAGCGTGTGCGTTACGGTGGTCCTTCTGTCTCTATCAATGTTCACAGCCAGAATCGGATTTAGCGAAGAAAACAGCTTTCCGATCTTCGCCAACGCTCACCCAGACTATGGATTTCGGCCGGCGGAGGGCCCCAGGAGGCTCTTGCCTTATGTGACGCGGGCACACCAGTACGATAAATACCTTGTCGATGTCTATCGTGCGATCACGGAGTCGGTTCGCTACGTGCGTCGTTATGATAAGAGGAATCAGGTGCTGTACTGGTTTGACATGCTCGACCCGCACGCCATGGTTTATGACAACCTGGCCTGTACGCGGAACTGGGGACATTCGATTGTGAATTTCAATTTCCCCAACGTCGCGGATGACCGCGCCTTTGACCACCGCGAATTCGGCGCAGGCCAACTGATCGCCATTCCGTCGGTCCATCCCGATGCCTACGGCTTTGCGAAGCTGGCTCTAGCCGGCATCGGATTTAGGGCCCGGCTGGTTGACCGGCTCGACATTGCGCATGGTGCGATTCACTTTAGCATCACCTTAGTCGAGTTAGAGCAGTTGCAAAAGAAGGGCCGGACGCCGCTGTAAAGAGTACTCGGCTCAAATGCGTGTGGATTCGACCGAGCCAAATGGGTCTGCAGGACGTTTCTACACTCAACCTCTGAGTCTGAAGCCATATTACAGTAACACCACACTGCGGGATTGATTGCGGGTGTGAAGTCACACACTTAGAGCGACGTAGCCCTCAACGCAGGCAGCGGAACCGAGCAAGTGCAAGGAAAGGTCCCATCCCAGGTCTCGTTTTAAACCCGGATTATTCTGCCGGCCAGAATTTTCGGAGGGACAGCCTCGCAACAAGTACGTGGGCCGAGGTCCGCTCGCCGATTTGCTGGCTGCCGAAACCGAGAGTCGACGATCCGAACAACGCCGTGCCCGGCAGGAGCTGCGTGCCACCCGCGACAACTTGCAACCCGTGGACGAGCCTATGCAAAAGCTCGAGCGGGGAACTGCAGGGTTGATCGAGGCAGAGCTGAGGTGATTTGGCTTCTATCGGTCCCACGGCAATTGGAGAGGTACCCGTCGTGCTCGATCGCCCTCAAGAGGAAAATGAACCGGCCGAAATCGACCACCTGGACTGGCTGCTCCAACGGGCTCGTCAAGGCGATGAAACTGTTCTCCCCAGCTCAGGAAAAGCTAGATCAGCGGAACGAGATTTCGCAACACGTCGGTAATCTCGCAGCATACGCGCGGGAGGCATGGCTTCGGCTGATCTCGGCGGCTGACCTTGTCCTCAAAGAGTCGACGGCCCGCAAGGCGGAGGACCTGATTCGCGAGCTTGCCGGGCCTGAACCGACCGCGGTCGAGAGATTGCTTGCGGAGCGAGCCGTTCTCTGCTGGCTTCAACTGCACCACGCCGACTCCCTGGCGGCCCAGACACTCACGAAGTCACTGCGGGTTGCAGAGTTCTGGGCAAAGCGTCAAGTCGGCGCCCATCGACGCTATCTGACGAGTCTCGCGGCGCTGGTCACGTTGCGGCGTCTTCTGCCGGGTCAGGCCGGCGATAGACCGATCGATTTGAGGAATCCCGACATTTCCTTCAAGAATCTCAAGAGCAGCGTCAGTGGGCCTATAGATCCAGAGCACCAGCTCCGGGTCGTTGGAGAGCCGATGTAGGCAATTGAGCCTGGGGCAGCCCTATTCGCTAACGGTCATCGGGTCCCTGAAGGATACCAGATCACGTCCCTTTTTCGAATAACTGGTCCTTTGCAAACTCACGGCCGACGGTGTAAAAATGAGGGAGATGGAACGGGTTTTGACCATTTTTTTGCCTGGCGCAAATGGAGTATGGAGCATCTGCTCATGCCAGGAATCGTCGAATTTCCCCAAGTCGTGCAGGACGCCCTGGCCCAATACGGCGACCTCTTCGGCAACGAATGCCAGCGGCGAC
>JBKQMU010000133.1:0-60710 GCA_052146555.1 Isosphaeraceae bacterium | reverse complement strand
AAGCGAAGGCTGAAAAACCTCAGCAAGCGTGGGCTGCGTGGACTGTTCGAGTTCGGCCAGCGGTTGGGGGTTGACGTACTCCCGCGCCACTTCTATTCAGAAGTCCCTTGCATCCGTGAGCTCAGACGCGAGAGTCATTGGAGGCTACCTCACTCGATGGTGGGTGTTCGGGGTAGCGATATTGACCCGCAGTTTGAATTTGTGGAGTCCTGCTGCTCGCCCCATCTCATCGATCGTCAGCGCAGGGGGGACCTCCATTGGGCGGCCTGCGAGGCCAACGGCGAGCCCGGATTCGGGCCCATTGACACCGATTTCTTGCACTGCTTCATCCGAGCCATCCGACCCGGAAAGATTGTTCAGGTGGGATGCGGAGTGTCGACCGCTGTGATGCTTCAGGCGGCATCGGAGGCAGATGGATACGAGCCCGAGGTGATCTGTGTCGAACCATACCCCACGGAATTCCTCCGGCGCGCCAGCCAAGCGGAACAGGTGCAGCTGATCCCGGAAAAGGCCGAAGCGGTCGCGATGGAGACGCTGACCGACCTGGGTGAGGGCGGATTCCTGTTCGTCGATTCGACACACACCGTCAAGCCCGGCAGCGAGGTCAATCGTCTGATCCTCGAGGTTCTGCCGCGCCTGGCCCCGGGATCATGGGTTCATTTCCACGATATTTACTTCCCCTACGACTACCAGCGGGGCCTGCTCGACGACGAGCTTTTCTTCTGCAACGAGACGCCCTTGTTGCACGCGTTTCTGATCAACAACGCCTCGGTCACGATCCGGGCCTCGCTGAGCATGTTACACCATGCCGTTCCGGAGCGCCTGCGGCGATCTCTGCCCAATTACTGTCCGGCACGCAACGATCACGGACTCCGCGTTTCCGACGGAGATTTCCCAGCTTCCATCTATCTCGAGGTGGATGGACCCAACGCCGCGAACGCTGGCGATTTCCGGAGAAACCATATTTAACCATCGAGGAGTTGCCGTTCGGTCAAAAGGCGAGTTCGGTCCGAGGCGGCGCTCTTATGACCGCCCGTTGAATAGCGGTGAGGACCACATGTCCACCACGACGATGGTTCCCGTGACGATTTCGCTCGCGGCTCGCTCCTTCATCGACCAAATCGGTCGGGGTGAGGAATGTGAGAAGATAATTGACCGGGCTAGGCAGGTCGTGCCTGGTCTGAGGTCAATCGAGGTGGTGCTCGACGAGGCGACGGAGGAGATCCCGCCGGGGGTGGTGCTCTGGGTACACCGCGACGGCATCGGCTCGGGACGCGACGCGACTCATCGAGACTGGATCGATTGGATGGCCGCAACGTTCCCGCCCGAGGTTTGCCAGCACTTCACGCTGTTGTCGGTCTATCACGACCATGGACGGTAGAGCTTTCCTCGCTGTGGCCCGCGAGTTGGCGGCTGGCCCGAGCGAGGCTCACTGGAGGTCCAGCGTCGGACGCGCGTACTACGCGGTACTGCACGAAGTGCTTGGCACGCTGCGACGCTGGGGCTTTGCGCTCCGTCCTCGCGACAAGGTGCACACCTTCGCCCGGCTCAAACTCATCTATGCGACCGATCTCGACCTCAAGCGCATCGGCCTGATGCACGAAGCCCTCGGACGGCTGCGCAACACGGCAGACTACCAACTGTCGCCGTCCGGTCCGTTCGTCTCCCCAAGGATTGGCGTTTCTGCCTTGGCCGACGCCGAGGCAACCGTTGCCTTGCTCGACACCCTCGAAGCCGACCCAGTGCGGCGAGCAGCAGCCCTGGAATCAATCGCCCCGTGAGCACTCTGAACCGGGAGTGGTGACCGGGACCTTGCGATTGATTGATCCGAGAAAAATGAGCGACATCTGGCGGACTCAACCCTGTCCCATCCGCTTATTTTGCGGTTGCCAAGAGC
Organism: Isosphaeraceae bacterium; assembly: GCA_052146555.1. GTDB lineage: Bacteria > Planctomycetota > Planctomycetia > Isosphaerales > Isosphaeraceae > Aquisphaera. The sequence continues at coordinate 58,813 of JBKQMU010000133.1, read as the reverse complement.
AATGTCTCTGAAACCGCTGACTGTCGGTTTGATCCGATCCACCGGCGTCGACTTCGCGGGGCGACCCGGCCCGGGAAACTTTCGAATGTTGGGATCGGTCCAGGTGAAAAGCCGCATGCAGCGGAATGACGGTCCGACACAGGGTAAGCCTTCTTGCTTCAAATACTCGCCTCGGGGGACATTGAACGCAGGGCATTTGCCTGTTCCCCGCAAAGCGCGACCGCAACTAAGAGTGTCCCGCTGGCACTCCCGTGGCGCTCGCTCGCTGATCATCAGGGGCATGCGAGCAACCACTTGAAACAGGCTCCAGTATACAGTAGATTAGATAATGTGGATGTGTTGGCCATCGCGGCCAACCGTCGCTTGGCTACGACGCCGTTGCGGTGGGGGCGCCTCATACCGACGCTGCTGGACTGGCCGCGCAGCCGCGAGGGCAAATTAATGGCGATTGTCTTTCAATGCATTTGTGGGAAGCGCCTGAGGGCGAAGGATGAATATGCCGGAAAACAGGCGAAATGCCCCGCATGCCGACGCGAGGTTCAGGTTCCCTTGAGCCAACCCGAGTCGACCGCCGCCTTGACTCGCGTAATCGCCGTGTTGCCGAGCGACATGGTTCAGGTTCCCTTGAGCCAACCCGAGTCGACCGCCGCCAGCTCCACAGGAGCCTTGGCTCCGACGAGGGTTGTGGTCAGGGGAACCCAGACCAGTTCGGATCAATCACCGCGACGGCAGCGCCCTTGGAAAGGAGCGACAGCACTGGTCGGCCTGGCGGTGCTCTTTGTGATGGTGCTGCTCTACGTGACGCCCCGACTGAGCTCTCGGCCGCGCGCAGCGGTCGGAGTAGCTGCGTCGCCCGACGGTACAGAGGGGCGGTCGACCCGCGCAGCTTCGCGCGCTCCCTCTCGCCCAGAGTTTCAGGGGGAATCGGCTAACGGCCACCTATCCCACATCGATCTGGCTCGTGATCTGGCCAGCCTTGACGCAGATCGCGTCCTGCCCGCTGACGATGAGGCCGTGACACTGATGGATCGGCTCCTGAAGGAGACCGCACGGCTATACGCCGATGACGAGCAAAAGATTGCCGACATCGCAACTGACATTCGTCAAGAGTTCGGAAGGGCGGGTCGTCCTTTCAAAATAGCGGAATTCCTTGATGGATCAACCAGGTGGGAAGTCCCGGGGTATTTTGACCGCGGCCAGCCGGAAAAAATCGACCATTATTGCGAAATGTACCGTACCTTTAGAACGGGGAAAAACGGTCAGGGCCACAAGGCGGCAATGTATACCCTCCGCGTTTTCGTCGCAGCCGCGGAAAGGAATGCTGGGCAATTTGTTGTCGATCGCAAAAACTCACTCGAAGGGGTGTCCGAGGATGAAATGCTCCGAAGACTCGAAAAATCAACACCAGCTCAAGCTATAGCTATGCTTGAGTCACACAGCCAAGTTCCTACCGACGACCCATGGGTCATCCGATACGATGATCTCCTTGGGAAAGCAGCTGCGATCTACCAACTCCAAGAGGCAGACATCGCGATTGAAGTATACGGGCTTTTCAAGGAGATTTGGGCTGCTGATGAGAAGGATCGTGTTGGTCAACTCCCGTTCATTGACGAGATCCTTCAGGGGGCAATCACGGCAGGCCCGAGCGTTCTCCAGATGGGTAGGCCCAGCCTACGAGCATATGTCGATCGTTACAGGAGACTGAAGTTAAAGACAAAACTGCCTCACGACGCCATCATCGACAGAATGCTTAGCGACTCCTGAGGTCGAGGCGTCCAGGAGGAACTGGCCACATGGTGCCCTTTGTTCTTCTTAGTTCAGGTTTCGACGCCCGATAAGGGCCGTTGCAATACTGTTCGGCTCAAGAGTTGCGTGGCGGCAAGACTCTACTCATCGGTTGACGTCATTATCAGATCACTAGGTCCTCTCAGAAGAGGACTTCGGGCTAGGCATCGGTTGGCGCTTTCGACAGGTTGTCGGTCCAAGCTCGTTCAGCACGAACAATGAATTGTGCTCGGGACAACCGCGCGTGACGACGCAGCTGCTTATCGAAGAGGGATTTAGTATTCCTTTTTTCGGGCAAATAAATCGTGCCGAACAGTAGTGCAACGTCCCCTTATCATCTCGCAATTGAGATTGTCCCGCTTCGCGTTCGCCCTAGTCGGCTTCGGAGCGTGCTTTGGAGAATATGTGTTACGATCATGCGATCGTGGGTGAAACGTCCAGACGATTGCTGTGGCATCGTCAATGGCCTAGATGTTCACCATCAAGCATTGGCCAGATTATTCAGTCGCTCCACGAGTTCCTTGCCGCTAATCAGTTCAAGTCGGAACGGCATGTGCGGCGTGATCGATGGGTCGGTGCGAATCCTCGGGGCGAAGTCTGACGTTGTGGTAACGATCCCTTTAGTCACATTTCGGTCAGTCAGAAGAACGCCGATAAGGGCACGCACATCATCGGCTGACACCAGATGATCGCGTTTATAGGCTTTGACCTGGTCGATGATCCGCACTGACAGGTATCCATGTTTTACGGCAATAATATCCCTACCATAGTCGCCGCTGCGTGGTGTCAGGATCACTTCCTCGAATCCAGCGCGCTCATAGGCTCCGGCAATGATCTCTTCCCACTTTCTATGATCAATTTGGTAAATTATCGAAGGATCGCCTTTTGCCAACCGTGCAATCTCGAACCACGCGGGGGCGACACTTTCTATGATCTGCCCCTCATTGGTCTTGTCTCCGAACGTCACGACCGCCTGCAACAACAAGCCCGGTGCGCTGCTGACAAAAGCGGAGTCCGTCGCAGTAAAAATATCCGTGGCAAAAACATGAAAGGTGCGTGCCGTCGAGCCGCAATGCGGGCAGGGCAATCGGTCTTCTGGCGGCAAATCGGAAGATTCGTCCAACATAGTACCGCACTGCGTGCAGCTTACCGGCCGTGTCATGGCTTTTCCTTAGGGGATGAGACCCTGGTGCGGAATCCAGTCCAAGCAGCTACGGGGGTTACGGAAAAGGGACATTGCAATGCTCTTCGGCACGAAATTTTCGCCACAAAAAAAGGACCACTCGGTCTCGATCCGATAGGCCCTTGCGTCGTCAGGCGCGGTTGTCCCGAGCACGATTCATTGTTCGTGCTGAACGAGCTTGGACCGACAACCTGTCGAAAGCGCCAACCGATGCCTAGTCCGAAGTCCTCCTCTGAGAGGACCTCGTGATCTGATAACGACGTCGACCAATGAGAAGAGTCCCGCCGCTACGCAACTCTTGAGCCGAACAGTATTGGGGACATTCTCATCACCACACATTAAGTATACTTTACTTCGCGAACCAGGACACGCGGAGAAATCTATCTCGGTTCGACACGATGCTTGCACGCAACTGGGCAGCGGCTCATAATTAATAATCATTACATGTATGCGACCATGCATTTCGACTCGACAATCCGGGCGCGCCGTGTTACGTTAATCAATGAAGGAGGTGCCCGATATGAACACCCATTTGCCCCCAGACCTCGAGCAATTCGTCGAAGCCAAGGTGCGTAGCGGCCGTTTCACGTCACACGACGAGGCGATCGCCGCCGGCGTGCGGCTGCTCCGGCAGCAGGAAGAGGCCGAGGAAGCCCGCGTCCTGGAGGGCATCCGCCAAGGGCTCGACGACATGCGAGCCGGTCGCGGGCGGCCGGCCGAAGAGGTGTTCGCTGAAATCCGGCGCGAGTTCAACCTACCCCCGGACGCATGATCTACCGCATCGTCATCGAGCCGACGGCCGAGCGGGAGATTCGGTCCGCCGTTCGATGGAAGACTGAGAACGCTTCCCCGACCGTCGCCGCACGCTGGTACAACGGCCTGATACAGAAGGTCAACACCCTCCGCCGCCATCCGACTCGATGCCCACTGGCCGCGGAGGACGACAAATTCCCCGAGGAAATCCGAGAGCTGCTCTACGGCCGGGGCGGCAAGCGGTCCCATAAGCACAGGATCATCTTCACCATCCGCGAAGACTCCGTCCACATCCTCTACGTCCGTCATACCGCTCGTGACGAACTGGAACCCTGACGATGCCGGTGCACCTACGGTGCCCCGAAACCTGGGCAGGTCGAGCGGCCTCTGACCCGGCATGATCTCTACTGATGTCCGGCCGGCGACTTGGTAGGATGCTCCAAACGGGCAAGCGAGCTCCAGCGTGGGCGCTGTACTCTGCGAAGGTCCACCGATGCCGAATGTCAGCGATATGCCGGCTGCAAGCCTTGCGATGGCGACAGGGCTTTGCTTGATCGCGCTATTCCTGGGGCTTCGGCAGTGGTACGAGCAGCGAGCGCGGCCGGAAAGGATTTCTCCGGAGGATCGGGCCTACTTCGCGAACCAGGACATTCGCCGAAATCTGGGGGTGGGCACCATGGCGGCGATCGCGCTACTGATCGGTGCTGGCTCTTACGTCCAGCCGCGGGTGGGCGGGCGAGTGAACTTGCTCTTTGTCATCCTCTGGATGACCGTGCTGGCGCTGATTTTGGTGCTCTTGATCTTCGCGCTTCTGGACCTGGCGGCAACGCGGTCCTATGCGATGAGGCAGCGGCGAGAGATGATCCGCGAGTCGATCGATGCCATCCACCAGGAGGCCCACCAGGCCACCACCCGCGCCCGCAGAGACGACAGCAAATCAAACGGGTCCGCAAGCGATCCGGATCGATGAGTCGCCCATGAGATTCATCTCAATCGCCGTCCTTCGCCGGTCGAGGGAAATCCGCGCATGCATGCAGAATCTCGAAAAAAGATGGGGAAACGCGTTAGACTATTCGTTGACTCGATGTTAAACGCCAGGTAGTATTAGTCTAGATGATTCAGGATGGAGCAACTCCCCGGACGCGAGCTCGTCGATGAGTGCGGCAGAGTCGGCTGTTCTGGTCCCCCGCAGCGACCCTCTCTCATCGTTGTAACTGTTCCCGGATCGACGCAGCAACATCGCAACGTCGCGAACCGCGCCGCCTCTTCATTGCTCAGCGAGTTCCTGGTCCTTCGCCCCTTCTCGATCCACGTTCGGGGGAGACCACGTCTCATGGAGACGCAACGAGCTTTTCGATATGGCGCGCTGCGCGCGTTTGAAGCCTTGTTTTTCTTGCTTGCGACCATCCCCGCGGCGGCGGCTGAGCCCGATCCGAAGTCGTACTGGGACATCCGAGACGTGCGTCCGGGAATGAAAGGCGTGGGCAAGACGGTGATGGTCGGCACCCGGCTCGAAGAGTTCGGAGCCGAGGTATTGGGCGTGATGCGCGACGTGAGTCCCGGGCGCGATATGGTCCTCTGCCGCCTGACCGGCTGCAACCTCGAGCACGCGGGCATCATCCAGGGCATGAGCGGCAGCCCGATTTATATTGACGGCAAGCTGCTCGGGGCAGTGGCCTACGCCTGGGAATTCGCCAAGGATCCGATCGCTGGCGTGACGCCGTTTGCCCAGATGGTCCAGTACGTGCGTGCCAGCGATCGCCGGATCGCCGCGGAGAGCAGAGACTTGCTTCGTGAGCCGGGGTTCCAAGCGGCCAGCCTGTTTCCCGTTCTAGGGCCGGAAACCCTCATTGGCGATGAGGCCGAAATCGCGGGACGGCTTTCGCCCTTGAAAGTTTCGGGCGGGACTGCGGGAGGAATGATACCAATCGTCACGCCCCTGGCCGCTTCCGGCTTCAGCCCACGGGCGCTGGCGGTGCTCGAGAGCCAGGTGCGGCCGCTGGGCATGGCACCGATGGCAGGCGGCGCGGCGGCTGAGCACATTCGTCGCGAGCAGGCCGAAAGTAGGCTCGGGCCTGGCGCTCCGCTTTCCGTCGCCATGGTGATGGGCGACTTCGATCTCTCCGGCATCGGAACCGTAACGCACGTCGAGGGCAATCGCGTTTACGGCTTCGGCCATCCCATGTTCAGCCTGGGCTCGTGCGAGCTGCCGATGATGACCGGCTACATTCACACGGTTTACCCCCGAGCCAGCGTGAGCATGAAGATGGGCTCGCCGCTGCGGGTCGTGGGCGTGCTCGATACCGACGTCAGCACCGGCGTGGCCGGGACCGTTGGCCCCAAGCCCGACATGCTGCCGGTGAGCGTTCGGGTCAAGACGGGCCGCTATGCCGACTCTCATCTCTATAAGGTACAGATGATCCGCGAGCCGGCCCTCTTGGCCCCCTTGCTTTTGTCCGTGCTGACAAGCGCGATCGACACCGAGGGTAACTTGCCCGAAGAGCTCACCGCCCGGCTGACCGCTCGGTTCCAGCTCAGGGGCCATGAGCCGATTTGCTTAAGCGATACCTGCAGCGGCCAGCGCTACACCGGGCAGATGGGAGCCGCGGCACTCTTCAGCCCGCTGGCGTCAATCGCCAGCATGCTGGTTCGCAACCCCCTGGCGCCGGTGCGGATCGAGGCCATCGACTGCGAGGTCGAGATCGAGCCCGGGCGCAAGACCGCGGTCATCGAATCGGTCCGGCTCGTCTCGGACACCGTTGAGCCCGGCCATGATCTTCGCGCCCTGGTGACACTCAAGCCGTACAAGGGTGAGCGCCAGACAGTCGAGTTGACCGTGCCAATCCCGGCCGACTTTCCCGAAGGATCGTACGAAGCTATTTACAGCGATGTGGCCGGCACGCTCCGCCGCCGGTTTTGCAACAAGCCTAGCCTGGGTGAGCCGCATGACCTGACCGGCTTCATGCAGACGATCCGGCTCCAGACCGAACCGAAGCGGACGGCGATCTACGGACACGTGCCCACGCCGTACCGCGGCCTCGCCGTCCAGGGCCAAGACCTGCCCAGTCTGCCCGGCAGCGCCCGGGCCGTTTTTGCCTCGAAGAAAGAGGTACCGCTGCAGCCGATCCGGACCGACCTGATCGCGGTCGTTCCGACCTCGTGGGTGATCGAGGGTGCGCAGACCCTCCGGTTCACGGTGGCCAAGGACGCCGGGTTCTCGATATCGTTGAACTAGCGAGCTTCCGCTCGTTGCAGTTTGCGAAACGAGGATGCCATGAGACAGCCGGCGCGGGTGAAGGAAAAAAGAAGAGGAAAGGGAGCGTCAGCAGGTAAGGCCCTCGCTTGGCTGGCCGCGGCCACCTTCGCACTCACGCTCACGGCCGGGGCTCATGCCAAGCTCCAGACCTGGCGGCAGGAGGGGGCCGCGGCGTTTTCCAAGCATCACCGCGAGCATCTGGTGATCTCGGACCAAGGGCACGTCCGGCTGGGACGGTCGCTGCAGCCGACGGGCCCTCTGGCCGCCGAACGCGTTTGGGACCTGGCGCGCGGCCGCGATGGAGCCATCTACGCGGCCACCGGAGACTCGGGCAAGGTCTTCCGCCAGGAACCTCAAAAAGAAACGGCCTGGACCGTGGCGCTGGACGCGGCCGACACTCAGGCGCTCTCGCTGGTTGCCATGCCCGATGGCAAAGTGTACGCGGGCACCGGGCCGTCGGGACAGTTGATCGAAGTGACCGATCCGGAGCATAACGCCTCGCGTCCCGACCCCAAAGTCCAGTACATCTGGGATCTCGCCGCCGACGCCGAGGGAAACGTGCTGGCCGCGACCGGCCCGACCGGTCAGCTCTGGAAGCGATCACGCGACGGTAAGTGGTCACTCGTCTTCGATAGCAAAGCCAATCACCTGCTCTGCGTGGCCGTCGCCCCCGACGGAACCACCTGCGCAGGGAGCGACGGCGAGGGACTGATTTACCGGATCGACCGCGGGGGCAAGGTAAGCGTCCTCTACGATGCCCCCCAAACCGAGGTGCGATCGCTTCTCTTCGCCCCTGACGGCACGCTCTACGCCGGCACGGCGGCCGAGGCTGGCGGCGGCGGGACCGGAGGCGCCCGGGGAGCGGCCGGACTCTTCTCTCGGAATGAGGCGCGACAGGCGATTGGCGATTTCGTGCTTGCTTCGAGCAATGCTCCACGAGGGCGATCAGGCCGCGACACTCGACGTTCCATCGTCCGCGTGGCTTCGTCGCAGCCGCCGACGCGCCCTCAGTCGCCTCCGCCGGCCGCCGGATCGGCTGCGCCCCGGCCGATCTCACCCGGCGATAACGCAGTCTATCGGATCGATGCCGACGGGGTCGCCCGGGAGATCTTCCGCGCTCACGCCTTGATTTATGCCCTGTGCTGGTCGGACGATCGGCTACTTTTTGGCACGGGCCCGGACGGTCAGCTTTACGAGATTCGCGAGCAGGGGGCCGAGAACGCCTCGCTGGCGAAGCTTGAAAATGGGCAAATTCTCTCGCTATTGGCCGAGCCAGGAGGCGGCGTGCGGGTGGGCACCGGCGACCCCGGCTCCGTCCTGCAGCTCTCTTCCGGCTATGTGAGCGAGGGGCTGCTTGTCTCGGAGGTCTACGACGCCAAGCTCCCCAGTCGCTTCGGGGCCCTCTCCTGGAAGGCCGAGACGCCGGCCGGGACCGCTATCGCCGTGCAGGTGCGTAGCGGTAACGTGGGCGAGCCTGATGAGACCTGGTCGGCGTGGTCGGCCGACCAGACCGATCCCGCCTCCGCACGCGCTTTGTTGCCGCCGGGACGGTTCGTCCAATACCGCGTCAAGCTTTCGACGAGGAACCCCGAGCGGTCGCCTGAGCTGCTCAGCGTCGCGCTTTCGATGCGATCGAGCAACCTTCCGCCCGAGATCAGTAAGCTCGACGTCCCCGACCTGAGTACAGCCGACGGCACAACCCATCAGACTCGGCTCAACCTGCGGTGGGACGTCTCTGACCCCAACGATGACGAGCTGAACTTCACGGTGCAGGTGCGCAAGGAGGGCTGGCCAAGCTGGATCACGCTCTTCGAGACGCCGATCACCGAGAGGAATTACTCCTGGGATTCGACAGCCTTTCCCTCTGGTTCTTACCGGGTCCGGCTGGTCGCCTCGGACCGGCCCTCCAATAGCGCGGAAACCTGCTTTTCCAGGGACCGCGAGAGTCCGCCTTTTCTGATCGACCACGAGCCGCCCCAGATCACGGTAAGGCCTCAGGAGAAGAAGGCCGTCGTCGTGCTGGCCGACGCCCTCACGCGTGTGACAAAGGCCGAGTTAGCCATTGATGGCGGGCCCTGGACCCCGGTCTTTCCGGACGACGGACTCTTCGATACCCTCCGCGAACAGATCACCGTGGCCTTGCCGGAACTCAAGCCAGGCACGCATTTGCTGATGGTCCGCGGCACCGACGCAGCCGGGAATGTCGGCTCGGGGGACGCGCTCTTCGTCGTGGGGAACTGAGTCATGTCCATGCCGATGCAGAAAACGCACCGGCGTCAAAGCGGCTACACCGCGATCGACCTGATCGTGGTCTTGATCTTGGTCGCGGGCTTTTTCCTCTTGCTTCTCTTGTCGATTCCTCGCGCGAGGGAACAAGCCCGCCTGGCGGCTTGCCAGAAAAACCTTGCACAGATCGGGCAGGCGATCGCGCAGTACGACACACGGTGCGGCAGCTTGCCGTCGGTCGGGCCGCTGGCTCCTCTCGATCGGGAGGAAAACAGCAAGAGCGCGGGGCCGCTTCCCGCCGGTCCGCTGCGAACCATGATCGAGACACTCGGCCTGGGAGACTTTCGGGATCTGGCGGCCGGCGCCACGTCGTCGCCGTCCCGGGGACCGGTTCCCGGCGAGATTCCACTTTGTGGCTTCATATGCTCGAGTGACGCGAGCGCGACCGCCCGCGTCTTGAAGGCACCGATCAACTATCGAGCTTGCACCGGCGGCGATCACCTGGGACAGGACGGAGCGTTCGCCCCTTCGCGAACTGTCAGCGTGGCCGCGGTCGAGCAAAGCGACGGCACCAGCTTCGCCGCGGCCTTCTCCGAGCGCCTGACCGGCTCCGGTGAGGATAATCATCAGGCCATCTGGGCGTATGCAAGCACGCCAGGTCCCCTGCCTTCAGGTGGCTGCTCGCTTGGATGGCTGGAGGGCCGGCATGCCCGCTTTCACGGTGACGCCGGTTCGTCCTGGTTCCTTGCCGATTATCCCTCCACCCTTTACAATCATAGCTTGGCTCCAAATGGGCCGCGTTCCTGCGTGGCAACGGACGGACAGTCCGCTTTTATGGGGGCGTCCAGCGGGCACACGCGGGGTGTGAACCTGCTCTTGCTCGACGGCTCAGTCAAGCTGATCGTTCCAATGGTCGATACCAAGATTTGGAAAGAGTTCGCCAGCATCGGCAACGAATCGGCTCGAGCGAATTGAGAAGACACGGGGGAGATTGCAAATCCGAGATTCCCGACTTGAGACCGTACGGAGGTGACGAGCGCACGTCCGCGTGATCGCGTGATCAGATCCCAGCTTCCGGGATCCGTCCGCGGGCACGCTCAGCCTGACGTCCGAGCGTGGCGCCCGCAAGGTAACGATCGCTCATCATTTTCTCATTACCTCTCACTCGCGACATTCACTCATGCGCTTACCGGTGTTGATGTTTGATTTCGGCAACGTGATTGGACACTTCGACTACGCGACCATGTTCGAGAAGCTCGGGGCGAGGATCGGGATTTCCCCCCAGCAATTCGAGACCATGGTCTACGCCAGAGGCGCGGCACGGCTCAGCAGGGAGTTCGAGCGCGGGTTCAGCAGCGCGGAAGAATTCGCTCGACAGATCACCGCGATTGCCGGCCTGGACATCTCATTCCAGGAGTTCGAGCAAGTCTGGCCGGACATCTTTAGGCTCAACGAGCCGGTCGCTCAACTCGTCGCGGGTCTGAAGCGCAACGGCTACACGCTACTTTTGGGCTCGAACACCAACGTGCTGCACGCGACCCATTATCGCCGACAGTTCGCCGAGGCACTGGCTCACTTCGACCATTTCGTCTTTTCGTACGAGATCGGCGAGATGAAACCTGAGCTCGGCTTTTTCAGAGCGTGTGTGGACGCGGTCGGTGTGCCCGCCGGTTCGTGCGTCTTCATCGACGACGCCCAGGCCAACGTCGCCGGCGCCCGCGCTGCCGGACTTCTTGGCGTGGTCTATCGCAGCCCCCTTTGCCTGGCCCAGGACCTACGCCGCTTGAACATCGATGTCCCGGATTCCTGAGGCAACACTTCGCCGGCTTATCTCCGTGCCATTTCCGGGAACCGAATCACGCCACCCTCGACGATCGTTCCCAGGCACTGGGCAGCGCCAGATCTCCTCGCTTGACGCGCCTACACAGCGATGAGACCATCACTCTAGCGGAACCGGTCAAGCAGCGTTCGAGGCCTGCCGCGGCAACCAACAGCCGTTGAGCAGCGACCGCATTCCGCCGCGATTCGAGCACCAGAGCACGCTGGGCCTCGGAGACGAGTCGCCCACGCGCGTGTGCGCTCAGAGGAGGACGCCGGAGACGGGCAGACCGGCCATCCGGCCGGCGAAGTGCTTCTGCCCCGCGACATCGATGTCCGCCGCGCCTGCCTTTGAACGTGTTTTTGCTTCCGAAGATTGATGAGTCCGCCGAGCGAACCAGGGACAAGCAAGTCGGCACCGGGAGGATGCCAAAATCCGTGGTGACAGCAGGGTGAGAGTTTGACTTCTGGATTACAGAGGCCAGACTCGTACGGACTCGAAGACCCGCGTCGAGCGGGCCCGGAATTTGTTCCGATCTTGCCTCCTTCGAATTCCCCCACGAAAGCAGCGAGGGGCTCACTTGAGAGATTGGATCCGGTCGGCCGCCGGCATCGGAGGGGGAAAAAAAGTCCGCTAGTGGTCCTTACAGCGATCTGCAGTCAATCACCTTGATCAAGGGGTTTTGCGTCTTCGGGCGCAGAGGCCGGTCGCGGCACGCCAGCTCTGATGAGAGCAAGACCCCGGAGCGAACCGGGGAGTCTGTCGATGGGAAGCGTCAAGCCGGGCGTTGGGGATCAGAAGCCCAGAACGCGCCGGGGGGTCAAGGACCTCAGGCATCGGGGCAGTCCGAGGTTGGAGCCCCTCGAGCGGCGGCTTTTACTAAGCACCATAGGCAATCCTTATTGCACTCCCACGACGATCAACCTCGCCGACGCCGAGCACGGGCCGATGGCAAACCTGGGCGTGGACCTGGTCAACATCTACCAGGCATTTGAGAACGAACACATCAGCACAGCGACGCTCGCCAACAGGTATCCCTCCTACATATTCCAGGGAAATTCAGTCCTCATCGGACTGAATGCGTACTCCGACTTTCCCGTCCTTCAAACACAAGCTAGCAGCCTGGGCATGCAGGTCATCGCGACGGATCCAAATGTCCGTTCGATCGAGGGCTGGCTGCCGATCAACGAGCTCCCCGCGGCTGCGGAGCTGCAAGAGCTCCTCAGCGGCCATCCGGTCATCCGTCCCATTGTGCACGCGGGCAAAGCCATCAATGAAGCCGACTACTCGATGCTCTCCACCCAGCTCAAGCAGAACACGGGTTTGACCGGTGCGGGCGTCACCGTGGGCATCCTTAGCGACAGCTTCAACAACACAGGCGGTTATTCAGCCGACGTCGCCTCCGGCGATCTTCCGTCCAATGTCGACATCGTGCAGGATCTGACACCGGCCACCGGCACCGACGAAGGTCGGGCCATGGCGCAGAACGTCTACCATATCGCTCCAGGAGCCAAGCTCGCCTTCGCAACGGCCGCTCTGGGCGACCAGGCCATGGCCAACAACATTCTGGCCCTGGCGAACCAGGCCGGGGCGAAGGTCATCGTCGATGACATCAGCTACGCGGATGATCCATTCTTCCAGCCTGGCCTCATCTCCCAGTCGATCCAGACGGTCGTCAACAGAGGCGTAACCTACCTGTCCGCGGCCGGCAATGCGGCCAATGGTGGATACCTCTCGGACTTTCGAGTGGCCCAGGGGTCTGTGACTGGACTGGGAAGCGGCAATTTCTTCAATTTCAATCCCAACGGCGGCGCACAGCTTACCTATCCGATCACGGTCAACGCCGACCATGCCAACATCAGCTTCCAGTTCGATCAGCCGTTCGCGACACAGGAGGCCAGCACCACCAACCTGGTCACCTCGCAGCTCAATTTTTACCTGCTCGACCCGACGACCGGCGCCATCGTTGCCTCGGGCACCGACGACAACACGCAGACTCAAGAACCATTCCAGTTCATCAGCAACATCCCGGCAGGCAATTACAACGTCGCGATTCAGCTCGTCAAGGGACCCAATCCCGGCAAGGTCGAGTTCGTGCAGTTCGGCGACGCCAGCATCACGATTCCCCAGACCTTTGGCAATGCCGGCGGCACCTTCTATCCGACGTCAATCGGCCATAACGCCTACTCGGCGACCATCGGGGTGGGGGCCATGCCCTGGTGGGCTACTTATCCGAACATCATTCAGACGCCGATCGCTTCGGAGCCCTTCAGCTCGTTCGGTCCTCAGATCCAAACGCGCGATGCGAACGGCAACGCCCTGTCTACTCCGGTGCAGCCGGATAACCCCGTGATCACGGCTCCCGACGGCAGCAGCACCACGTTCTTCGGCGACCCGCCGCCATCGGATACGACCGTGTTGTTACCAGCGACCAGCACGAATCTGTACGCGAGCTTCACGCCGTCGCAGGTCAACAACTGGGCCTTCTTCGGCACGTCCTCGGCGGCGCCCAACGCGGCGGCTGTCGTGGCACTCATGCTCCAAAAGGCGCCGACAGCCACCCCCGCGCAGATCCGCCAGGCCCTCATCGAATCGGGCCGGGCCATGAACGGGACGCCGCAAGGTCAGCTCAATCTTCAATCGGGTTACGGGTTGCTCGACGCCATCACGGCGGTCAATGCCATCGTAGCCCTCACCGGCTCCGCTCCCAATATCGTCATTCGTATCTTCGTAGGTTCGTCGCAATACGTGACCGATTCCACGCAACCCGAAGGTGACCGCGCCAATCCGTACCCGACCATCACCGCGGCGCTTGCGGCCGCGTCGGCCGGATACCGCCTCGATATCCTCCCGGGCGTTTACACCGAGAGCGTGACGCTGCCGCAACTGGTGAGCATGGAATCGGCGTCGGTCGACAGTACTGATCTCAAATTCGTGCCCGGCGACGCGCTCTCCACAATCATCCGCGCTCCGGCCACGTCGTCGGCAACCTTTAGCGCGACGATCGCGGCGCTGAACCTGCCGGCGATCAAGGATCCCACAACGGGATCCATCGTCCAGTCCGAGATTGCCGGTTTGTCGATCGCCTCGCCCCTGATCGGCGATCCAGCCCTGGGAAGCATCAATCCCAACTCCGTCGGCATCTACTCGGACAATTCCAGTCTCTTGATCGACAAAGATTACTTTGTGGACTCGGGCAGCGGCGTCCTGTCGGTGACTTCCGGATCGAGCTCCCAGGCGCCTGTGATCGAAAACGATGGGTTCATCGGCAATATCTACGGCATCGCGCTGGCTGATGACGGGACGAGCAATCCGTCCACCACGACCCTCATCGTTAACAACACGGTGGCGTACGACAGCATCGGCCTGCTGGCCATCAATACCACCGGCACGAGATCGCAACAGGCGTACGTCGCCAACAACATCTTCTGGGAAAACCACGACCAGACGACCGCGCGAGCGGGGCTGGGCATCTACTCGCAGACGATCAACAAACTGGTCCTCGCCAACAACATGTTCTCGGGCAACGGCACCAGCGATACGAACTCATCGGGCGCCGCAGTCAACATCGGCAACGGCTTCAATCCGGGCTTGCTCGGATCGACGGCCAGTAGTGCCTTGAGCAACCAGGGCAACTACGTCGGTTATCCGGCGTTTGTCACGCCGATCGACCCACGGCCCGGATCAGACGGACCGGGCTTTTTCTTCAGCGTGGCCAATTACAGCCTGACTTCGTCGTCGGCCGCCATCAACAACGCGCTGGAAAGCGTGGCGACCAGAACCGATTTCCTCGGCAACCCCGAGAACCCCGAACCGACCACTATGGGGTTCAAGATCCTCGGCTACGGCCCCCGCGACGTCGGCGCCTTCGAGTACGAGCCGCTCGGAAGCACGATCACAACGGCTGTCGGCGGCTCCTTCCGCGTGGTCACCACGTCCCTGGTTCCAGACGGCCGCAGCCAGGCGAACGGTGCTGTCGATGATGTCACGTCGCTGCCGACCTCCGTGACGGTCAACTTCTCGCAGCCGGTGAACCCGGCCTCGGTGCAGGCGACCGACATGGTGCTCACCGGCCCGGATGTGAGCTCGATTTCGCCGATCAGGGCGACGAGCATCAGCTGGCTGGATGACCACACGGCCCGGTTCAACCTCAGTGGCCAGCTCAACCCGGTCAGCACGCTCAATCTGGTGCTCAATTCGGACGCCATCAAGAGCAACAGAGGCGTCCCGATTGTGAGCTACTCGGACAGCGTCGTGATTGACTTGGTGAGTTTGCCGCCCTCGTCCACGGCGACTTCGGCGCCCTCGCCGTCAACGTCGCTGTCGCCGTTGCCCTCGCCGTCAACGTCGCTGTCGCCGTTGCCGATCACGCCTCCGCCCGCCCAGGCACCTACGGCGCATCAGAAAAAGGACAAGTACAACGGTTCACATCCGCTCAAACCGGTTGCGACGACCGCGAACCACACCAACAAGAAAGAGGCCCTGGAGGGGACCCATCGCACGCCGGCCTTCCACGGAAAGGGCAAGAAAGGCTGATCGCCGGCGCGGCAGCAAGTTCACCAGGAGGGAGCCACGCTCACTGGGATGTGAGCGCGGCCCAGAGATTCACACGTACCAGAAAAGTCGCACTCACGTCTTCGTGAGCGGGTCTTGAGGGTTGAGCGCGGCCTACCGGTGGTCAGCTTGCGGTAACCACGCTCACGCACGATCATGAGCGTGGGGGGGCCCGACTGACCAACAGACCAGTGCGACGCTGAGCGCGGCACTCGAAATCAACAACGGCCCACTGCTCACTTCTTCTTCCGCGTCTTGTCGCAGGACTCGCCCTCGAGGGCGTCTTTCTTCTCGTTGAGCACGGGGCACTTGACTGCTTCCTCGGCATTCAGCGCGGTAAAGTCTTTCCACTCCTCGGGGAGGTTGTCCTCGTGGAAAATCGCCTCGACGGGGCATTCCGGCACGCAGGCCTCACAGTCGATGCACTCATCCGGGTGGATGTAGAGCATCTGTGCTCCCTCGTAGAAGCAATCAACCGGGCAAACCACTACGCAATCGGTGTACTTGCAGTCGAAACAGGGCTCGGCGACTACGTGAGCCATTCGTGACTCCTTTGACAGATCAGATTCGGGACATTGGATCGCGGAAAGTTTCGGTGGTGGACAACCCATCACCCCATAAAAAAATCATCTTAGAACCATGATCCCGCGCGGTCAAGCCACTGGGCCGCCGCCCGCGGGGTTACTTCCAAGGGCCGATCAACTGGTTTTCCGCTTGGCACTCTTGATATAGATCGGCTTGACGGGGACGTTCTGCTGACCGGCCCTCGTGGTCGTGGGCACCTTGGCGATCTCATCGACCACGTTCATGCCGTCGATGACCTTGCCGAAGACGGTGTAGCCGCCGCCGTAGGTGTCGAGGTTCTGGTTGTCGACGTGGTTGATGAAGAACTGGCAAGTCGCCGAGTCAGGATTATTGGTCCGGGCCATGGCGATCGTGCCGCGGAGGTTGGACAGGCCTCCCTTCGACTCGTTCTTGATCGGTGCGCGCTTGCCCGTCGACTTCTCCTCCATCTGGTCGGTCATTCCTCCGCCCTGGACCATGAAGCCGATCATCACGCGGTGGAAGATGAGATTGTCGTAGAATCCCTCGTCGACGTACTTGAGGAAGTTTTCGACCGTGATCGGCGCCTTCTCGGGATCGAGCTGCACGGTGATCGGTCCGGCCGAGGTGTCCAGAACGACAACCGGCTTCTGGCCCTCGCCCTGGGCGGCGACTGCGCTTAAGGACATGCAGACGCCCAGCCCCAGAATCAGGAAAGACAAGAGAGTGATCAAATTCATGAATCGTCCTAATGGCATGATGCCCAAAACTCCCTGGTAGCGAAGTTTGAAAGCCCCTCCCGGGCAAGGCGGTGGCCTATTCCCAGACGAATCCGCACGACTCAATGAACGCCACGCTAACACACGGGGGCGGCCCTGTCGAGCAATGCCCGGCCGCGGAGCAGTCCAGTGTGGGATTACGGTTCCGACCGCCGGAATGGGGGCCGGCTTTGGGGAACTTTTTCAGGGACGGCAAAGCGAGCCTTGCCACCCATTACCCCACCTTTGCAGGGGGGGCAAGGGGGTGACGGCCGATCCTCGGCGCCAGTGTCAATTTCCTGAGATCGATCGAGAGAGCTGTTTGACTAGGATCTCGGCGTCCTGCGCCATGGCCGGGCTGAGTTGCATTCGGCCGGCCAGCGCCTTGGCGAGGTACACCTTGGCCCGCGCCATGCGGCTCTGGTCGGCCGCCAGCAGCTTGCCGAAGTGGTAATTGAGCACTGGGTGGTCGGGCGCCTTGCCAAGTCCCGACTGGAACGACTGCTCGGCCTCGGCGTGGCGGCCGAGGGCTTGCTGGATGGTGCCCAGGGTGTCGTAGAACTCACCCGGAAGCAGTGCAGGATCGACCCGCTTCATCAAATCCTGGACCAGATCCAGGGCCTGTTGGCTCTGATCGAGGTACGTATGGAGGATCCAGGCCTTATTGTTGACCGCCTCGATCTGTCCCGGCTGGGCCTTGAGCACGCGATCGTACTCGGTCACGGCGCGAGAGAAGAGCGGGCGGGCCGTGTCGCGATCGGTCTGGGATTCGGCCATCGAGAGCCAAAGGTCGCCCAGGCCAAGATGGGCCGAGGGGGAATCGAGCTTCGAGGCCGCCGCTTGAGCCAGCGGCAGGGCCAGCTCGAGCTGGCCAACCTTGTGCAAGCCCGACGCGGCTGCCAGCATCAAGGCGCCGGTCTTGTCACGGTCGCGGATCTCGCCAGCCAGCTTGCGGGCCGCTTCCAGATCGGACGCGGATGCCCCCGCTGCGCCGGGCTTGCGCGCCGCCAGCAACTGCATCAGACGGCCGATCACCTCGGCGTCGGCAGGGTTGGCCTGGAGCCCGCGCCGGAGAGCCTCGATCGCCGCGGACCGCTGGCCGCGGGCTTCCTCGATGTCGGCCAGGGTGTGATAGGCTTCGGCAAACCGCGGGTTGCGGGCGATGGCCGCCTCCAGGTGTTCCTTGGCCTGCTGGCGAGCGGCTTCCTTCTGAGCGTCGGTCGACCCCGAGAGCGACAGCGCCTTGGCCTCCAACAAGATGGCGTCGAACCGGTCGCCGTTTGTCTGCAACGTCTGCCGCGCCTGATCGAGCGCGCCTTCGATGTCTCCCAGCTTATAGAGTTCCTGGCCCAGGAGAACGCGAATTTCAGGCTGCGGGTTTCGCTCCACTGCCTGGCTGTACGCCTGCGCGACCTCGCGGCTCTTTTTCTGTCGGGCAAACAGAGCGGCCCGCAAGAGCGGCCCGGCGGAGGAGCTCGGGGCGGCCTTGTCGATCTCGTCGGTGATGGCCAAGGCCCGGTTATAGTCGCCCTGGCGGGCGGCCAAGTCGCAATCGGCCTGGAGGAAGATAAGACTCCCCGGGAACCGAGCGCGGTAGTCGCGAATCATGGCTTGCGCCTGCTCGTCGAAGGCGTGCTGCTTATCGGTGGTGCCGGTTGCGCCCGCGGCGCTGGCCTCGATTCCGAAGAGTTGCACAAGCGCTGCGCCCAGCACCAGGTCGTCGGGCGACTCCTGGACAAGCTGGCGTAGGACCCGCTCGGCCTGCTCGTAATCCTTTTGCTGGCGGAGCACGTCGGCCAAGAGCCGCCGGAACGTCCCCTTGGGATCGTCCTTGGTCTTGGACTGAACCAGCTCGATGGCGCCTTTCACGTCGCCCAAGGAGGTCAGGAGCAGGTACTCGGCCTGCACCAGCTCAAGCGAGCTCGGCTGAATCGCCAGGCCCTGCTCGAGCGCCTCTCTCGCACGCCTGGGGGCGGTCTCCGCCGGCGGCTTGTCGTACTCGATGGCCGCGAGCATCAAGAAGAAGACGGCGGGGGGCTTGTCCTGCTCTTTGGTCGTCTCGTCGATCTTGCTGGAAAGCTCGATTGCTTTCCGCAGGGTCTTGATTCCGTCGTCGTAGTTCTTGACGTCCATGGCGATGTAGGACCGGACGACCACGCCGGCGGGATGTGCCGGCTTGCCCGCAAGCACATAATCAAGCTGCGATATCGCCGCAGCGTCCTCCTTCTGCTGGTGATAGATGTTCGCCCCGCGCACCCGGTCGTTGTCGGTGGGGGGATTGGCGGTGTCGTTGAGGATGGCGGCCAGCTCACGGCGGGCTAGGGGCCATTGTCGCTGCGCGATGTACGCGGTGATGAGCTGCCAGCGATCGGTCCGGCTCAGCATGCCGGTCTCGCCGCTTCGCTTCAGCTCCTCGAAGCGGCGGATGGCGTCCTCGTACTTGCCGCTCTGAAGGTCGAGGTTGGCCAGCGCCGACTGCGCGGCGGTCATCAAGGTCACCCCGGTGTCGACTTCTTTACTGGGCTTGTTCTTGATCAGGTCCTCGAGTGACCGCGTGGCCTGACTGACCGAGCCGGTCTGACTGTCCAGCTGGGCCTTCCAGAGCTGAACGACCTTGTCGCCGGGGTCTTTCTTCAAGGCCTCGTTGAAGTACGCCAGGGCTCCGCTCGCGTTCTTGCGCTTCAGCGCGAGTTGGCCGTCGAGGATATCCCCGGTGGACGCCTCGCCCCATCGCTTGCGAATGGTGGCGATCGCCGTCGCGGCCGCATCAAGGTTATTTTGCTGCATTTCCAGGTGGGCCAACTGCACCAGCGGCATCGAGCTGTCGGACCGCTGCGAGATCGCAACCAAGAGCTCGCGCGCCTGGGCGGGTTTGTGGAGCGCATCGGCAAGGATCTGGGCCCGCATGAGCGTCAGGTTGACGTTGTCGGGATCCTGGGCGAGGAACTCCTCAAGCAGCTTGTCGGCCTCGACCGGCTTGCCGTCCTTACTGGATAGGGCCGCTTCGAGCCCGGCCAAATCCGCAGCCTTGGGATAGCGGGCGCGGGCGGCACGAAGCAGGCTGCGCGCTTCGTCCTTCTTGCCTAGTTGCTCGTAAATGAGCACGGAGAGTTGCTCGGCGCCCGGCCCTCCCTTGCCACGTTCGCGCAACCGCTTGAGCCGCTCCAGGGCAACGTCGGGCCGGTTCATCTGCACGTCGATCTGGGCCTGGCGCAGCCCCGCCACCGATGTCTCGGCTCGTTCCATCGCGGCGGCCCGCTCGAACTCCCGGGCCGCTCTTTCGAGGTCTCCGGGAGCTCTCCGCGCCTGGTGGATCTCGCCTTTGATCTGGTGGAGCGTTCCCTGGACTTCGCGCGGGATCGTCCCCTGGTCCAGCCGGCGGAAGAGCGCCTCGACGATTGGCTCGGCCATCTCGGGATATCCCGCCTGTAAGATCGTCCAGGCCGCCCAGATCTGGTACTGAGGTTCCAGATCACCCAGCCGCAGCGCATTTTGGAGATATTGCCGCCCCAGGCTCTGCTCACCGGAGAGCACCAGGGCCACGCCATAGCGCGCCTGGGCCTCGGCCACGCCTGGAAGCTGGGCCGCCGCCTGCTTCAGGTGGGCCAGTGCCGAGGCTCGCAGCTTCGGTTGCGCCAGCCGGACCTGCTCGCTCCTCTGGCCGGCCGGCGCCACAGCGCTGGCCATTCCCGATTGCTCCAGCTCGATGGCCCCTTGAAAGAGGTGGCCGAGGCCCTGGAACCTCGGCTCCGGGCAGGCCGCAAGCGCCTTGATGTGGGGCTCGGCCTTGGCCCAGCGGTCGGCGTCGTCCTGTTTGGAGAGAGCCATCTCGACGGCCACGGCGTGCATGCCCATGACCGGTATGGCGTTTGCCGGCTTGGACGCAGCCGGCAACTGCAAGGCTTCATTGATGACCTGAAGGCAGCGGTCGCGCTGCTGCCGGAACCGGAGGTGGTCAGCATAGCTCAAATAGACCTGAAGCTCGGACTTCTGCGGGGAGCTGAGCGCCTGCTGAAAGATTCCCTCGAGCTGGCCGTCGATCGCCCCAACCAGGGACTCGAAGTCGCGCCGGCCGCCTTCTCGGTTCGAACCGGCCCGACCGGCCAAGGCCCGCTGAGTCTGCTGCAGAACCTGGCAGAGCTGAGTGATTCGCCCAGGGGGGACATCTCCGCCGGCAATCAGCTCCTGAACGTGCGCAAGCAGATTCCTGACCTGCTCAGGAAGCGGCTGCGAATCGTCCTGGCTCTGGATCTCGATCGCCTCGAAGCGCACCTGAGCCATCCCATCCAAGGTGCTGGCATCGGCCGGCAGAGGGGCCGTCCGGGCCAGTGCGCAGGCCGCGTCACGAGCTTGCCGGTCACCGGTGACTTGCGCCAGCCGGAGACGGAGAAGCGCCAGGCGCAACGGTGATGTGTTGCCCTGCTCGAGGACCTTCAAATGCCGCTTGACCTCCGGCACGTTGGGTGACCGCGTCTCCAGGTCTTCGAGAGCCAGAATATAGTGCGCATCGGCGTTGCCCGGTTCGACGTTCAGCACCTCGCGGGCCCAAAAGGCAGCATCGGGGGTACTGTCGTCTTCGATCGCCGCCTGCAAGAGTTGGAGTCGGGGTGTCCTGGCGCTCTTGTCGAATTTCACAGCCTTGACCAGATGCTCGTACCACTGGGACCTGATCAGCTCGCGGCGATCGGCCGGCGCAGCGGCTGACCAGTCGTGATAGAGCTGCGCCATCTCTTCGTGCAGCGCTGAGCTCTTGGCGTCAAACTGGAGGGCCTGTTTGTAATAGATTTCGGCGTCCTCGTAACGCCCGGCGCCGGCGGCGGCCCGGGCCTGCTTGAGCACCCTCTGCGCCGACCTGGGAATCAAGGTCGCGGTCATGGCGATCAGACCGACGATCGCAACCACGAAAAAGAGCCCCGTCAGGACGAGAAGCGGCTTCCAGCGAACGGTCATCGGGCTTTGCTCCTTCGGCTCGAGTTGCCGTGCTCCCAGCGGCGGTAGTTCCCACGCGGCGGAGCCATCCCGGCTCGCCCGCGGACCAGCACGCAGGAGCGCTAAAGTGCTGAGGAGAACGACGGAAAAGTGCACAGCAGTCATGCCCGGGGGGCGCATCCGCAACCAGAGAGAACCTGGAGGGCTCAGGTAGGCGATCAGAGGTGAGCGTCACAGCGGGCAACGCCATTTGCCCCGATACCTCAAAGAGGTCGCATTCCATTGCCGTCAATTCCAAGAATCCGGGCTCCGAATACCATAGAGACTCGCGTGCGGGACATCAAGCGGAATTTCGCAATCCAGCCCCTTTAGGCGACATGCAGAGGAGCAGCTCCCGAAGGATGAGTGAATCGTGAATGCAACCGCGATGTGTGTTCATGCATCGAGACATGGACAGAACACATCAGCGAACCGACGCGGCAGAACGATTGATCCGGTAACTTCGGAAGTGATCGTCGTTTGGCTGCCGGGTGCCACGCTCTCGCAGTAAGTGCGCGTGCCGGGCCGGCTTTGGCTTGCCGCACGTTCCCGGAGCACGCTCACACGGATGCAAGCGTGGTATTTAAATCGTCACGTGACTTACGGATTGCTGGCAAGGGCCGCTGGCGTCTCTCTTCATCGTCGTGTGGAGGTTTCGACCGAGGTCGCCACGAAGGCTTCGCGATGTGTCGCGTCGGGGAACCAGTAGCGCCTACCCTCGCGGTTGAAAACATAGCGCGGGTCGCCGCGAACCAAGAGACCGTTCTGCGCCAGGCAGTGAGGGCAATAGCCTTGCTCGGCCGCGTCCACGGCCGCGTATCGGGCCGGCTGCTCCAGAAACTTCTTGCGCTCGGCGTCCGAAGCGCACAGAAAGAGTCGGTTCTGGAAGAGCACGCCGTAGCGAGGATCGCCGGGATGGGCACTCCCGCGGTCAACCTGCGTCACCGGACAGTTGCCGGCATTGACAGGGATGTATCGCTCGGGATCACGACGAAACAGATTGAAGGTGAGCGAATTCGCAAACCGGTACAGCCGGCCCTCGTGGGTGAGGGTGTACTCAGCCTGGCCGGGCACCAGACGCTTGTCCGAGACCAGGCTCACCACGCAGTAGCCCGAGAGCGCAAGCTCGGCCTCGGCCTTCGCCTTCTTCGTGTTTTCGATACTGGCCCCGGAGGGATCGGACCGGGCCACTGCGGACGCATCTTTGCCTTTAGGCTTCTGTCCACTGGTCAGGAGCGAGCTGATTTCCTGCCGGGCTGCCGAATCGCGCAGCAGCTCGCCTAGCTCGTCCGGGCCAAGATAACCTTGACGGACAGCGACTACCTGCCTCGAGGGAGCGACGATCACCGTGGCGGGAAGTCCCGAAAGCCCAAAACCCAGCGCCAGTTCCTCATAGGCATCCGCGCGCAACTTGACGGGAACGAATGACCGTCGGGCCGCGTCGCGAATCGCCGGATGCGGAAATGAGTCCTGCTCCATCCGTGTGCAGTTCGGGCACCAATGCCCGGTGAACTGGATCCAGAGCAACTGGTTGCTGCTGCGGGCTTCCTCCAGCGCCAAGGCATAGTCGCTGCGCCACGGGATGGGTTCGGTCTCTTTCTCCTCGGCGGCGACCGCGGCCGCTGAGTGCGACACGAGGCAGAAACCGGCCAGAACAAAAGCGCAGAGCATCTTCGCGCGCGACCGATGACGCACCATTGTGCATCTCCCTCAATCGATTGTCAGCACGTGTTGGTATGATCGAGCGTGCGTCCGAGAATGGGACGCGCTCCGTCCGTGGAGATGCCACTCTGCAAGAACGAGCGGTGCCAGGCCATTGGCGAATTGAACCTGTTGGTCCAGGCAAGGTATCGGCGCGCCGGGGCGGTTTCTCCAGCGCCAGCCGGCCGGATCGGCGGGAACGCGGGAGCGTTCCGGCTCATCGCGTGGAACCGGCGTGATCGGCACGATAAGCAGGGGCAGTCGGCGGTGGCATACTCTCGCGAAGTCGCAAGCGTGGCACCCGCCGCCGGGCGATGAGAGGATCCGGGTGCCACGCTCACATCCGCGTGAGCGTGCCGCACCAACTTTGGCTCGCCGTCACACGCTTGGACACGCTTGCGAAGACGCAAGAGTGGCACCCGGCGCTAGGGTTCTCATCTGATCAGCAACGGCCCGTCAAATCCGCTTGTGGCGGCGGCGGAGCGCCACGGGAGGTTGAAGGATCTCGGAGAGAAGCACCAGCTCACGCAGCTTTTCGGGCGTCGCCAGCATCTTGCGGATGTCGACTGAGCTGACCGCTGGCGAGGAAGCCGAAGTTTGCGCGAGTGAGCCTGGCACGGGCGAAGTCTGGGAGAGCGGTCGGGAAAGGGGCGCCATCGACGCGGAAAGCGGGACGATCTCCAGCGGCTTGCTCCGTTCCATGGCCATCGACTGGCCGACCTGGTCGGTAAGCACCCGCCGCGTCTCGGGCTCCGGCTTGGCCGCCGGACTGCTTCGGGCAGGTGCGATTCGCCCCCGCGCTGATCGCCGCGGCGGGCTCGATCGCGTCGAGCGAACGCTCGCCTGAGGCGACCCCGGGCCACCTTCGTTTGGGCTTGGAAGCGAGGAGGGCCGCGAGATCCCCCGCGCTGGCGGCTCACCTTCCAGGTAGACGATGGCATCATCGAGCTTGCCGGAGACTGGCGTGGGTCCAGTGCGGTCGCGCGACAGCGGAGCCGGCGCGGGGCCGGACCAGCCGGCGGCGCGCTCGGTCGCGGTTGCTGTCCCCGCCGGTGCTGGCGACGACGTCGCTTGCGCCGGAGGTCGACCTGGGGCAATCTGCCGGGTAACAAGCGGAGCTGGCAAGCGGTTCACCGGCTGCGGTCCGCCCGGGCCTGGCAGTCGGCCGCCAGGTCGAGGCGGCAGTGGCTGAGCATCACGATTCAAGATCGACGTGAGCGCCCAGATCGCCAGGAACGTTAGCGGCACGATGAACTGGATCAGAATGTCGAATTTCATGCATCTTCATCCCAAAGCACCAAGTTCCTCACGGTGTCGCGGCGGCTGTCTCGCGCCGGTTGGTGCTGCTCGTACCGGCGATCGTGCTCCGCATCTCGGTATCTGCTTGAATGTTGCGAAGCTGATAATACTCGCCGATGCCAAGGTTGCCCTTGCGGAAGGCCTCGGCGATGGCCATGGGAATCTCGGCCTCAGCCTGCACGACCTTGGCACGATTCTCTTGCACCTGGGCAAGCATCTCCTGTTCCTTGGCCGCGCCAAAGGCGCGCCGCTCTTCCGCCTTGGCGCGAGCCACGCGGGTGTCGGATTCGGCACGAAGGGCCTGAAGGTTGGCCCCGATGTTGTCACCCACGTCGATGTCGGCGATGTCAATCGACAAGATCTCGTAAGCCGTTCCGGCATCCAATCCCTTTTCAAGCACGCGCTTGGAGATCGAGTCGGGCCGCTCGAGCACCATCTCATGCGTGTTGGCCGAGCCGATAGCATTAACGATGCCCTCACCCACGCGGGCAATGATCGTCTCATCCGTGGCGCCGCCGACAAGGCGATCGAGGTTGGTCCGCACCGTCACCTTGGCCTTCACCTTGAGTTGAATGCCGTTCTTGGCGACGCCGTCGATCGTCAGCCGCCCCTGCGTGGGATCGGGGCAGGGAATGACCTTCGGGTTGACGCTCGTCTGCACGGCCTCGAGCACGTTGCGGCCGGCCAGGTCGATCGCCACGGCCCGCTTGTACGACAGCGGAATATCGGCCCGGTTGGCCGCGATCAGCGCCCGTACCACGTTCGGTACGTTGCCGCCGGCCAGGTAATGGGCCTCCAGCGCCCGGGTCGTGACCCCATCCTTCTCCGACAGACCCGACTGGTAGGCCATGATCTTGGACCTGACGATGATGTTCGGATTGACCTTGCGGAACGTCATTCCCACCAGGTCCAGGATGCTCACGCTCGCATGCGTCAGGTAAGCCTGGACCCACAAGTTGAAGTATTTCGCCAGAAAGATGCACATCATCAGCGCGATCATGCCCAGCGCGATGATGCCGAGGTAAAAGTATGTCGACCACTGGGACGGTGGTTGATTGGCCTGCGCAAACAGGATGGCACTCATGGAGCGTCCTCAAGGATGGAGACCGCCATTGCGGTCGTGTCGATGGGTGAAGGCCCCGGCTGGGGCTGTGTGGGCTCTTGGGCGTGGGCCCGGGTTTGCGGTGTTTCGGGGTGGTGATCGTCGAGTCCCCGGACCACGAGATGTCCGGACCGCACGCTGAGGGCCCGGACCGGCACGGCCGCAGACAGAAAGCCTTCCTCGGCCATCGCCTCGGCCCGACGGCCTGCGATTTCGATGTACCCGCAAGGATGCAAGGGCGTAATGGTCCGCCCGACCTCTCCGACGACGGCCTCGAGATGGGAATCCGCATGCGAGACGTCGATCTCCTCGGGAGCCGGCGGCCGAAGGAAAAACTTCCGGCCCAGGGGTGTTCGCGACCAGAGAGAAAGCGCGAGGGTCGCCGTCAAAGGCAGCGCGATCAGATCAATCAGCACGAACATGGCACCCAGACCGAAGGACTCCGCGAAAGCATACCAGAGGCAAAGGACCAGGCACGCAATCGAGCAAAAGCCGATCAGCCCCCCCGAGGGAATGAACACTTCCAGCACGATGAGCAAGAGTCCGATGGCCAGGAAAATCGAAGGCCAGAACATGACGCTCATGAGAGCCCCCCTCGAGAACGGCCCGGGCTCGCGGCCATCGGACCGATCTGACCTGGCTCAACTCGACTCAACCGGCTGCGGCCTCGCTTCACACCATGTTAGTGTAATCGATCTTGCTTGGCGGTGGCCAATGCGATTCGAGTAGGGGGCAGCGGGCAGCGGGCAGTGGGCGGTGGACAGTCAGAAGTCGGCAGGCGTCGGTGACATAGTAGAAAGCGAGAGGTGGTTCCGGGTGCCACGCTCAAGCGGAAAGTGAGCGTGTTCCCCCTGTTTGGCCCAGCACGCTCACGAAGACGTGAGCGTGGCAGCCGGCGGAGACGAACAGCAAGCCGGCACGCTCACGAAGACGTGAGTGTGGCACCCGGCGCAGACAACCACCTACTGCCCACCGCCTACTGCCGGCTGCCCACTGTTTTCTACCTCAACTGTTTGACGATCACCCTCGTCCCCTGCACGTCGACGACTTCGACCAGTGAGTCGGGCTCGACGTAGAAGCCGTCGGCGGTAACGTCGATGAGCAGGTTGCCGAAGCGGGCTTTGCCGGTGGGCCGCAAGGGAGACGTGGTGCGCCCGGTCTCCCCGACCAGAAAGGCGAGCGAATCGAAGCCTTCCAGCGGCGGCTTGGCAACTGTTTCGGCCTCCTCGACGCCGGTCCAGGGCTCGGGCTTGAGCACCAGCCGGTTCAGCAGCGGAATGGACGGGAGATAACGCGCCAGGACCACGGCACCAGCTCCGACGGCCAGGAGCGCCAGGATGAGCTGGATGAGCGTGAAGCCCATCTCGCGGTATTCGTAATCCTGGGTAGGCCAGACGAAGGTGTGGCTAGCCATCACGATGCTGCAGAGCATGAGCAAGATGCCGCTCATGCCGAAGATGCCGAACCCCGGAAACACGAAGAGCTCAAGGGCCAGGCATACCATGCCGACCAGGAAGAGAATGATTTCGAGCTGGTCGGCCGTGCCGCTCAAGTAGTGGCTCCAGAAGAAGAGCAGAAAGGCCAGTGCCGAGGTGATGGCCGGCAGGCCGATGCCCGGCAGCTTCAGCTCGATGACGAGCATGAAGAGTCCCACGAAGAGGAGCAGCCAGCTCACGTAAGGATCGGTCAGGATGCTGACCAGCGAGTCGACCCAGCTCGGGCCGTCGATGCGGATCATCTTGCCCCGCAGGCCGTAGAGGCCCTTGAGCTCCTCCTCGCCACTGACTTCCTGCCCCATCCCGAAGGCGGCGGCCTCGTCGCCGGTGAGGACGAGATTCAGTCCGGGCCGCTTGCGTACCTCGACGCCCTGGAATCGCCCCCGATCGGCATCGACCTCCTCGCGCGAGAGCAGCCGTGTGGCGCCTGTCTGGAGATCCCGGGCTTCGACGACCTCGAGCGACGGATCGACCATGGCGCGGGCGAGAGCCTCGGGATGGCCCTTCTTGCCGGCCAGGAAGGCGGCTTTCTTGGTGAGCACCTGGATCTGGGTGTCGCTGAGGTCCTGAAAGTGGTTGTTCCGCCCGACGATAATCTGGCGGATCTCACCCATCCGCGCGCCCTTCCTGAAGACGACGTCGCGGCAGGCTAAGGGCAGAAGCGCGGCAACGCCCATGGCCCGGTCATCGATGTACGCCACGGTCTTCATGTCGGCGATCGCGGCGATCTGGTCGGCCATGCTGTCGGCGGCCGAGTCCAGCCCACCGATGCTGTCGATCTGGAAGAACATGACATTGACTTTTTCTTGCCGCGCCTGCTCGATCCGCCGGCTCAGGTAACCAACCGTCACCGGTTCGAGCGGACCGCTGATCTTGATCCAGATCGGGCGGATGGCCTCGCCCAAGGTCGGGTCATCGACCAGCGACTGGCCGCCGATCTGGTAGTGGTGGACGACTTCGGCCGGATTGTCAGCCAGGATCTTGCAGAAACCTTCGGCACGGGCACGGCGGGCTGTCAGCACGCCTCGTTGGCCCCCTTCCCAGGCGGCCTGTTCGTCAATGACTTGATTGGCTTTACGAAACTCGGCCAGGTTCTCGGCCATCACGTAATGGACGGCCTTATCGGCGGTGCGCACAAGCTGCAAATCGGCATCGCGATCGAGCATGCCTAAGAGCAGGTCGGGATCTCGCGTCTTGCGCAGGGCTAGAAAGCGGACCGGCTCGCGAAAGGCGGGATCGAAATTCTGATTCTGGGGGGTGATCGGTCCCAGGCTCGCATTTGTCCCCATGACGATCTCGGTGCAGGCGACCGCGGGCAGGACGGCATAGCCCGAAAGTGGCTGAGGGACGTAAGCCACCGTGAGCCTTGCCCCGCCCAGCTCCTTGGAGATCAAGTTGGCCAGATCGAACGAGGTGCCGAAGGGGCTGGTCCCAGGCGCCGTTTCACCGGGCAAGAACTGAAAGACGATGATCGGGCTCTGGCCTTTGACCTCGCCGGCGCTCTTATCAACGAGCTGCCGCGCGGCGGCACGGATGTGCTGGATGGTCTCGTTGGTGATCGGCTCGGTCACCGTGAAGAACTGACCCGGCACGGCTTGGGGACGAGCCGGCCCCTGTGCCTGCGCTCTCCCGGAAAGGATGACTTGGGGCAGGACAAAGAAGAGCCATAGGGCCAATCCATGACGCAACAATGTGGGGTCCAGCATAGCGGTCGGGATCCCTCCAAGAGTCGGGCGCAACACGGCGTCGGCAATTCGCTGGGCGGCAACTGCCATGCCGCAGGCTTCCGGGAAGAAAACCCTGGTGAACTGGTCGATTTCTGGTTCGGACGCCGATCGCGCGGACGGGTGGAGTCGAGCGGCCAGCCGGCTAGATTATAGGCTCGCCGCAGGGGGCCGTCAAACGGCCAGGCAGCACGCCTGGAGGCTGCGCGGCACTCCGCAAGACGCGCCGCAACCGCTCTCTTGGCCTGCGTCGCGAGAGTGCAAGCAGGTTATCCGGTTCCCTACGCGAAGCGGGCTCGGGCAGGCGTTCTGGAGCCGAAAAAAGGCGCCGGGCAGAGGCGGACGTGGGACGCGAAGCACGGAGGCACGAGGGCTGGCAGTGCCGATCCGGAACCTGTTTTCACTGCCGCTGGGTGCCGCTGGGGCGGGACCCCGCGGCGGCCGCGTCACCGCGTCGCCTTCGCGTCACGCCCGAGCGGGGACGATCATCGCCGGCGGGGTTGCGCACCACCTTCCACGGTTTGCCCAGAACTCTGCCTTCAAAGTTCTTCTCATTGATCGCGCCGTTGCGAACCATCTGGCTGAGCTGATAATCGCTCGTGCTCTTGCCGTCGGGAGAGATCAAGACGATACGCAGGGGCAGCAACAGGTCGCGGTCGAGCCGCACGAAGGCGAAGCTGAAACTGTCGAGGTCTTCTTTCAGCTTGGGCTTGATGCTGATGCCGTAACCTTTGTCATCCTCGCTCATGAGCGTCATCTGGTAGCGCCGTTTGGCGTCGTCGGCACGCATGTTGAAGAGGAATGGCAGCGGGCCTTCCTCGATGGCCTTCTTCTGTTCATCCTTCTCGAGCGGGTAGATGAAGATTTGCTGGGTGTCGCAGTCGTATTGCCAGACCTCGTTACCCGTGCAGACAATCCGCTCGTTCGGCGTCGACAGCCAGGCGCTTTTCTTTTGCGGATCGTGGAGTGGCTGCTTGTTTTCGACCTTGATCTTGCGAAAGTCAATGAACGCGAGATTGGGGCTCTTAAACAGCGCGCGTCCTTCGTAATAGTCAGGGTCGCCCCAGCCGGGTGCATCCACGACGCGATAGATCCGCACGTCGAGCGTTTTCAGTTGCGAGCTATTCTGCTCCCACTCATGGAGAAGTGACTCCATCTTGGCCGGATCGACGGGCTTGGCAGCGGCCTTCCGCCGGGGAGCGGTCGCGGCTGGGTTCCGCTGGACCTGTGCTGCGGAGCCAGCCTCGGGTTGATCGTCCTGAGCCAGGGAGACAGGGGGCCACGCCAGTCCACCGGATAAGAGCCAGCCTGCGATGATCGCAATGTGCCGTTGCATGGGCAACCAACCTCCTTGCAGCCTGCCCTCGCCTTGTGGGACCCGCGCGGGCCTCGCGCCAGCCGCCCCGCCAGTCGCGGAGGGTACCAAACTTCGTCCCTGGCCACCAGAGCATCCGAATTTCAGATCGCGGGTTCCAGGCCGGCGTGATGGGGCCGGAAGTCTCAGGCTTCGCGGATAGGAACGAGGAACCCGGCTTGATGTACCCATCAGAGGTCGCACGATCGCAAAAACACGAGCGCGGCAATCGGCGACAGAGACGATCCCCGACACCACCGCCCCTGCCCATTTCCCCTGCCCACTGCCGACTCTCCCCCTGCCCCTTGCCTCCTGCCTGACTCTTTTTGCGGCGGTCCGGCGGTGAAATGGTGCGATTTCTTCAGGCACGGCGGTGGCGATAGACTGATCTGTGCAACGCAAATGTCAACACCGAAAAGACTTCGAATGAGGCTCGGTTCTCGGCATCAGCTTTGCTAGGGTTTTTCTGTCATCAGATCAAACTTGGTTTTTCAAGGAGGGGGGTATCGATGCGTCCCCAACCCATCCGCGAGATTGCTCCGCCTGCTTGGCCCTTGCCACTGATCTCCATTTCACCGCGAGGGCCTCGCCGGTGCGCTTGACCTAGACGTGCCGGCCACGGAAAATGCTTTGGAAGCAAAGTAAATTCTCCGACGCCGGATGTCTGGCTGTACATGGCGACCCTGGACCGCCCTCAACTTCGTCGGCTTTCGCTCGTTCGGTTCGACCACCAAGGTCGGTCCTACGCCTTGATAGAAGATCCCCTCGGCGTGTTCTCCACGCCGGTGCTGGTTCCACTTGAAGTCTTCCTGCCGATTTGCCGTCATTTCGACGGCCGACTCTCGCTCGAGGAAATCCGCCGGCGGGTTGAGAGCGAGACCGGAAAGCCGCTGTATCCTGAGACTCTCGAGCGGCTCGTTGTCCAGCTCGATCAAGCGATGGTGCTGGACGGTCCCACGTTCGCCTCGTTTCTGGATTCGTACCGCCGATCGTCGCGGCGACCCGCCGCGCTGGCCGGGCGATCGTACGCCGCGGACGAGGCTCTCTTGCGCGACCAGCTCACGGGCTATTTTCAGGGCCCTGGAGGCGCAGCAGCATCGGGCTCGCGCACAGACCTGGACGCTCGAATTGGCGCACCCAAAGCCGAAGGCTCGGCCCGCAACGGGCGGCTTCGCGGCGTGCTCAGCCCGCACATTGATTTTCGCCGCGGCGGACCGGTTTACACCTGGGCGTATCGCGCCTTGGCGGAGCAGCCAGGCATCGACACATTCGTAATCTTGGGGGTCGCTCATCAATATTGCCAACGCCGATTCGCGCTGACCTTCAAAGACTTCGAGACGCCGCTGGGGCTCGTGCGGACCGATCGCGACTACGTGCAGCAGATTGCCCGGGCCGCCGGGGCTGAGTTCTTCGACGACGAGCTCGTCCATCGCGGTGAGCATTCCATCGAGTTCCAGACCGTCTTTCTGCAGCATGTGCTAGGACGTAATCGCCAGTTCCAGGTCGTGCCGATTCTGGTCGGATCGTTTCATGATTGTATGGAGCTTGGGATCGACCCCATCGATGACTCCCAGGTCAGCGCGCTCGTCGACGCACTGAAAGCGGTGGAACGGACCAGCGGCAAGAACGTCGTCTTCATCGGCGGCATCGATCTTTGTCACGTCGGGCCGGAGTTCGGCGATCCCGCCCCGGTCGATGGCCGGCTCGAAACTGCGGTCCGCCGGTTCGATCGAGAGATGCTCGGGCATGCCGCGGCAGTCGACCCGGCCCGCTGGTTCGCGACGGCCGCTGCCGTATCCAACAGCTTTCGGGTTTGCGGGCTGGCCGCGACTTACACGATGCTGCACGCGATCGGACCGGCCCGCGGAGAATTACTCAAATACGATCTGGCCCTGGACGAGCGCAGGACCTGCGGCGTGAGCTTCGCCAGCATGGTCTTTCACACGCTTTCGGTACCCGGGCAGCCTGAGGCCGGAACTGATCCATGATGAGCCAAACTGCTGACGATTTTCAATCCGAGGCCCCCACCGCGACAGCCTCGCTTGCGCCCTTGACTCGTCCGGGGGGCTGTCCTCCACCGGCCAATATTTACAACGAAGTCGCGCACTACGACGAGCGGGCAGTGGTCGGGGTCTGGCCGGGCCCGCGGTACCGGATGAAATACCGCGTGCTGGGTTCTGGCCCGCCCTTGATCTGGCTGCCGGGAATCGCTTCGACTTACCGCAGCTACGCGATCGTGCTCAACCAACTTGCCCAGCGATTTACGACCATCCAGTATGCATACCCTGGCGATGAGGCCACCGACGGCGCCCGCTTAGGGCGGATTACCCACGATCATCTCGTGGACGATCTTTGGGGCTTAATCGAGCACCTGGGTTTACGCGAGGCTATCCCGGTGGGAATCTCGTTCGGCTCGACGATCGTTCTGAAGGCCCTTGCGCGTGAGGTGCGCAGGTTTCCCCGCGCGGTGGTCCAGGGAGGCTTTGCGCGCCGTCGGTTCACGACGCCCGAGCGGCTGGCTCTCTTTCTGGGCCGGCTCATGCCCGGCACGGCCGCCAGGCTACCGTTGCGGAAAAAGATCCTCGCGTACAACAGCCGGCTCGACTTCCATTGGGTCATCGAGGATCGCTGGCCGTTTTACCTCGAGCAGAACGGACTAACGCCGATTAAGGCCCTGGCTCACCGGTCGTCGC
This sequence comes from Isosphaeraceae bacterium, assembly GCA_052146555.1. Taxonomy (GTDB): domain Bacteria; phylum Planctomycetota; class Planctomycetia; order Isosphaerales; family Isosphaeraceae; genus Aquisphaera. The sequence goes on along the minus strand of JBKQMU010000133.1, from coordinate 25,599 downwards.
TCCTGGCGCGGCTCGATCTGCGAGCCGAGCTTGCGCGAATCGAGAGCCGCGTCCTGCTCGTTCAGGGCCGCGACGACCGGATCGTGCCTCATCGCTACTTCGAGGAGCTCCAGGCTGCATTACCCCGGGCTGAGGGCGTGCTCTTGCCCACAGTCGGACACATACCCCATCTCACCCACGCCGAGGCGCTGGCCCGACTGATCGGCGACTGGCTCCTGCCCTGCTCGCCCGATCGCTGCCCAGCGGATCCGGCGGCCGCCTCCGCCGGTTGCACAGGGAACCCAGCGGCCGCTTCGGGCGGCTGCGCTACGAACTCGACGGCCGCTTCGGGTGGCTGCACAGTGGCCGGTTCGAGCTGTCCGGGGCAACTGGCCTCGTGTTCGCTAACTGATGCAAGGCCGCCTGGCCAGGAAGCCCCGGCCTGATGCGGCGCAATTGTGGAAGTCGTCCCTGGAAGGTGACCGCCGGATCAGCCAGAGTCTCCAATCGCAGGAGTTCTAGCGGGCAAACCTTCTGCGCGTTGCCTGCAAGAAAGCCTTTGCCAGGGTCCATCTCCGCGCGGTCAGAAAAACACCGAAGGCATTGACGGGTTGATACCTTGTGAGTACGCGCTGGGGGGGTCTATTATTGTGGTCACTTAATTCGTTCTGAGTCGCCGGGACCGCCGCAAGGGGTGGGCAATCGCATGTCCGAGCCTACGTTCCAGGAACTGGATTTGATCGCCGTGGGCGCCCATCCCGACGATGTCGAGATCGCCTGCGGAGGGACCCTCGCCCGGCTGGTGCGCAAAGGTTACAGCGTGGGCATCGTCGACTTGACCGACGGCGAGCCGACTCCGCATTCGCCAGGTCCGGACGTCCGTCTGGCCGAGGCCCGGCGGGCCGCCGAGATCCTGGGCGTGTCCCCGCGGATCAATCTGAACTTGCCCAACCGCCGCCTCTTCGACTCGTTCGAAGCACGTGTCGCCCTGGCCAAGGTTTTTCGCCGCTACCGGCCCAAGGTCGTTCTAGGGTTCGGAGGCAAGACCGTGCTGGCCTCGCCCGACCATTACCAGGCCATGCTGATCACCGACGCCGCGGTATTCTACAGCCGGCTGACTAAGTGGGACGAGCATTTCGATGGTCTTTCCCCGCACGTGATCTCAAACCAGCTCAGTTTTCCGATTGCTCTGCATGGGTTAGACTTACCGGAAGCCTCGGGATACATCGTGGCCGATATTGGCCCGACCCTGGAGGTCAAGCTTGAGGCCGTCCGCGCGTACGAGACGCAGTTTCCGGCGAGCAAGGCCGGGACGTTTCGCGCGGTTGAAACCATGAACCGGTACCACGGCCTGACGGCGGGGTTCGAAGCTGGCGAGCTGTTCTTGACGTATCGTTCGGTGGGTGTCGACGACCTAATGCGGTGGGCAAGCCCCGCGCACGCACGGACCTAGAGCCTCTGCACTCGCCGTAGACCCGCTCTGCCCTGACGAGTCTCCAAACCTTGATCCAAAGAATCGGGAAAGTCAGCGAGCCCTGTAAAGTCCTCGATCTCTCCTAATATAAGTGCAGCCGTGGCAAGCGTGCAAACAAACATGAGCGCCTGGTGGGATAACATGAAATCCTGGTGGAAACGGGTCAGCGGTCAGGCTCCCCAAGGCAACGAGATGGACGCAACCGACGAGTTCGCCACTCTGTCCTCGGTGACGCTCTTGCCGGGTGATCTGAAGCTCAGGGTCGGCGTCGTCTCGGTGCGGGGCAACTACCGTGAGCACAACGAAGACAATTACTACGTCCCCGGCAGGCGCTCGGTCCGCGCCGATGTCTCTGACCTCAGCAGCGACGTTTCTGCGATGACGATGGAACCGTCGAACCTGTTCATCGTCGCCGACGGAATGGGAGGTCAGCAAGCCGGCGAGAAGGCCAGCCAGATGGCTGTCGAGCTGATTCCCCGGGCCATCGCCCGGCGGCTGGACAACGAGCAGCGCGAACCCAAACTGATCCAAGAAGCCATTCGTGAAGCGGTTGCCGAGGTCAACTCGGAGATCCTCGGCAGCTCGGGCCTGGTCACTGAATACTCGAACATGGGCACGACGGTCGTCTTGGCCCAGTTCCGCCACGACCGCGTCTTTGTCGCGGGGATCGGCGATTCCCGGGCGTACCGTCTGCGCGACGGCTTCCTCGAGCAGCTCACCAAGGACCACTCGCTGGCCGACGCCCTGCTGGATGCCGGTACGATCACCCGCGAAGAACTGCCTACCCACAAGTTCAAAAATGTTCTCTACCTTTATCTAGGTAGTAAGGATGCGCGGAGCGGGCCGGAAGATCTCCGGGTCCTAGACGTGCGTCCCGGCGACCGCTTCCTGCTGGCCAGCGACGGCCTAACCGGCGTGGTTTCCGACCAGGAGATCGCCCACATCATAGGCTCGATCTCCGATCCCCAGACAGCCGCCGTGACGCTCAAAAACTTGGCGCTGCAAAACGACTCGAAAGACAACGTGACCTGCCTGATCATTCACGTGGTTTCAGAGCCGCTGGACATTCCGGCCGCGTCGTGACCTGGCGATTACATGGTCACGCTGGACGAGTTCCTGGAGAACGTCGCCATCTCGGGGCTAATTCCCGCCGCCAGACTCAAGCAGGCGCGGGCCCAGCTCGAGCCAGGCCCAGCGGAGGATGCCTCGCTACGGCTGGCCAAGCGGCTCATTGGGCAGGGGTTGCTCGCCTCCTATCAAGGCCGCAAGCTGCTGGCCGGCGCGACTCGTGGTTTATTCCTGGGTGGCTATCGGATCCTCCGCCCCCTCAGAAGATTCGGCCAGCGTGCTCTCGATCCGCGACCTGGGCGACCCTGAACCGACGCACGATCCGCGCCACCGTGTTGTTCCACCTTCGATCCCATCCTCGGTACGTTCCCATCCCGAGCCCGCTCCACGCCCTTCCATCCAGCCTAGCGACAGCCGCTGGCTCTTGCCCTTTTCGCTACTCGTCCTGGGACTGGGCTTAATCGCGATTCTCGCCATCGCACTCTTGTCGCGCGGTTGATGGCGGCCAATATCGGCACCGAGCACGTCTTAAGGCCGGGAGTCTTGCGTTCGTTCGAGCGCTGCCCGCGCCACGGGAAGCCTGACGGCAAAGACGCTCCCCTTGCCGGGGCCCTCGCTTGCGACCATGACGCTGCCTCCGTGCATGAGCGCCAAATTACGAACCAAGGTCAGTCCGATTCCCAGGCCGCCACGCGACCGGCCCAGCGACGCATCGACCTGGTTATAAAGCTCGAAGATCCTGGGTAAAACTTCGTCGGGAATACCGATGCCGTTGTCACTGACCTCAAAAACGATCTCGTCGCCCTCGCGCCGGGCTTTGAGAATGATGTGTCCCCCCTCATCGGTGTACTTGGCCGCGTTCTGCAGTAGATTGGTGAGAATCTGCTCCAGCCGGGTCGGGTCGCCCCAGAGGGGTAGCGGACCAGGATCGACTTCGATGGTCAGCTCGTGCTTCCGCTCCGAGAGTTGGTTACGGAGGGTCTCGACGACGCGGCCGACGACGGTCGCCGCGTCGACCGGTTCCATCTTGAGCTGGAGCTTGCCGCTGGAAATGCGGGAGACGTCGAGCAAATCATCGACCAGCCGGACGATCGTCGAAAGCTGGCGATCAGCCATTTCGCCGGCCCAGTTGCGGTTTTCCTCATCGATCTTGGGCATGCGCAACAGGGCCAGCGCGTTGGTGATGGAAGATAGCGGGTTGCGCAGCTCGTGAGCGAGCATCGCCAGGAACTGATCCTTGCGGCGGTCGGCTTCCTTGAGCGCCTGCTCGGCCTTCTTCAGATCGGTCACGTCCACGCAGCATCCCACGGCCCCCTTGACGGCGCCGTCGGCACCCTTGATCGGCTCGGCGCGGAGGATAATCTTGATCGGGCTGCCATCGCCGCGAACGATCTCCAGCAGCTCGTCATTGTTGCTAATTCCCAGCCGCGCGGCCCGCTGCATGGGCAGGTCGTCGGCCGCTACTTCCTTTCCATCGCGAAAAACCCGGTACGGCAGCCGGTCCGTGTCCGGGCTCGATTTCGAGACATTCTCACCCGGGGCCATCCCCACCATCTCGGCCAGCGCCAGGTTGGACCGGATGACCTTGCACTTCGGGTCCTCGGCGATGATGATCCCGACCGGGGCCGTGTCGAGGATGATCTGCAATTCCCGCAGCCGCGCTTCGAGCTGGACGTTAAGCTCATCGATGGCCGCTTGGGCACGCCTCCGGTCGGTGATGTCGATTGCCGCGCAGGCCACGCCGGTGACCTGCCCCTCACGGTCGCGCAGAGGCTCGGCCGCCAGCTCGTAGAATCGCACTTCCTCACGCGACCGCAGCGCGAATTCCTGGCGCTCGCTCTTGCCGGTGCGCATGACGCGGCTCTTGAACTCCATCAGTCGCGCGGCGTCCTCGGGTGCGAAAACGCTCTCTAGCTCCGCGTCGGTCCTTCCCAGCCAACTTTGCTCGACGGCGGGGTAAGCCGGGTTATGGAGCCAGGTATAGCGCAGATCACGGTCGTGAGTGAACAACGTCAGCGGCAAATTTTGAAGCGCTCGCTCGAACCGCTCTTGCGTCTGGCATAGTTTTTCTTCAACCGAGCGTCGCCTTGAGACATCCTGGATGCAGCCCACCACCCGGACCGCCTGGCCGGCGGGGTCATAAACGATCCGCGATCGGTCCTGGACGTAGGCCATGCTGCCGTCGCGGCGAATAACCCGATATTCCAGGTCAAAAAGCGACTGCGTCCGGGACATGGCCGCTGCAAGCGCCTGCTGGACGGACTCGCGATCTCCCTCATGAATGCAGTCGTGCCACCAAGCCATGTACGGATCGGTCTCGTGGGTCTTGTATCCCACCAGCTTAGTCATGCCCTCGGACCAATCGACCTGGCCAGTCGTCACGTCCCAGTCGTAAACAATGCCGCTGAGTGCCTCGCTGAGGAGACGAAATCTCTCTTCACTCGCGTGGAGGTCTTTTCGGCGCGCAGTTGAAGAGTCAGGCGCAAACATGAAACCTCGCTGTTGGGGTTCTTCCCCGCCAGGATTGCCGGCTTCGCTCTGTCAAACTCATAAATTATATGCGTCGTTCCGAGGAGTGTCGAGCATGACGCGGGCGATGAACTTGCGTACAATGATTTCTCGTCTCAGCGGAGTTTCTCGGCCATGATCTGTGGCTCCGAGTAAGTCCGCCGTTTTCCTGGCGTCCGGCTGCGGAAGGTTGTTCGTACGATGCCGCGGACGATTGACTCTGACGATGACGCACTTGCCCTTTTCTTGCCGCCGGTGGCGGCCTGGTTTCGCGATGCGCTGGGCGAGCCGACCTTGCCACAGCGGATGGGATGGCCGGCGATCACCGCCAGGCAGAACACGCTGATCGTGGCGCCGACGGGCTCGGGCAAGACGCTCGCCGCGTTCCTGGCGGCGCTTGACCTCTTGTGGAGAACGCCGCGCCGGCAACAGGGCGTGCGAATCCTTTATATCTCGCCGCTGAAGGCGCTGGGCGAGGACATCAGGCGCAATCTGGAGGCGCCCCTGGCAGGCATCATTGAATGCTCGCGCACGATGGGCTTAGTTCTGGGAACGCTGCACGTTGCCGTGCGTTCGGGTGATACGCCTTCCAGCCAGCGAGCCCGGCTCTTGCGCAAGCCCCCCGACATCCTCATCACGACGCCCGAGTCGCTCCACCTGATGCTCACCAGCCGGGCGCGAGAAACGCTGCGGAACGTCTCGCATGTCATCGTCGATGAGATTCACGCGGTCTGCGGCAACAAGCGCGGCGTGTTCCTGGCGCTTCTGCTTGAGCGGTTGGAGGCGATCTGTGCGACTTCATTCGTTCGGATCGGGCTGTCGGCGACTCAGCGTCCGCTGGAGCTAGTAGCGCGGTTTCTGGGCGGGCAGCGGCTGGCAAGAACAGCCGCAGGAGGCCGGCGGTTCGAGCCGCGGCCGGTGACGATCATCGATGCAGGCCGCCGCAAGACGATGGACTTGCAGGTCCTTTGGCCCGGTGGCGACGACGGGCGCATGCTCGGTCCGCCAGGCTCGATCTGGCCGGCCATCGAGGAACGCCTCTTATCCCTCACCGCCGAACATCGCTCGACGATTATCTTCACCAACAATCGGAGGACCGTCGAGAAGCTGACAGCGCGGCTTAACGAGTCCGCGCTGACCGAGCTGCCCGAGGCCGCGCTACCCGAACGGCCCGAGGCCGCGCTGACCGAGCTGCCCGAGGCGGAATTCGAGTCTGATCCCAGGCCGAACTCTGCGTCCACCTGGTTTCGGGCTCACCATGGCAGCCTCAGCCTGGAAGAGCGCAGGGGCACCGAGGAAGAGCTCAAGCGTGGTGCTCTGCGCGGCGTTGTCTCAACGGCCTCGCTGGAGCTGGGCATCGACATGGGCGATGTCGACCTTGTCTGCCAGATTGAGTCACCCGGGAACATCGCCCGCGGTCTTCAGCGGGTCGGCCGCGCCGGGCACGTCGTGCACGGAGTCAGTAAGGGCCGGCTGATCGCCAAGACGCCTGCCGATTTGCTGGAAACCGCGGCGCTTGCTCGAGCGATGGTCGCTGGCGACATCGAGCCGCTCTCGATTCCCCGCGGCTGCCTCGACGTTCTGGCCCAGCAAGTGGTTGCGTGCGTCGCCATGGATTCCTGGACGGTTGCTGATCTTTTCGACCTGGTGCGCTGCGCCGATCCTTACGCGCAGCTCGAGGCAGAGGCCTTCGAGAGCGTGCTGCGGCTGGTTTCGGGCCGGTTTCCGACTGGCTCGCTACGCGACCTTCGCGCGCGGATCGTGTGGGACCGGATCCACAACCGCCTGGCTCCCTTGCCGGGTACCGCCCGGCTGGCGCTGACTGGCGGAGGAACGATTCCCGACACCGGTCAGTATCCCGTCTACCTGGGCGAGGGAGGACCGCGGCTGGGCGAGCTCGACGAGGAGTTCGTCTTCGAGCGGCGCGTTGGCGAAAACTTCGCGCTGGGAAATAACACCTGGAAAATCGATGCGATCGAACCGCATCGCGTGCTCGTCAGCCCCGCCGCAGGGGACGCCGCGGTGATGCCCTTCTGGAGGGGTGAAGGCGCGCCGCGCTCGAGCGAGCTGGGAGAGGCGATCGGGACTCTCTGCCGCGAGATCTCCGGCCGCCAGGACGATCCCGATCTGCTGGCCTGGCTGCAAGAGGAGTGCCGGCTCGAGCCAAGGGCCGCGCGGATGCTCATTCGCCTCGTCGCCCGGCAGGCACGCGCCGCGGGTGTCGTGCCCGATGACCGCACGATCTTGGTGGAAACCTTCCGCGATCCGACCGGCGAGCTGGGTCTGGCAGTGCTTTCACCCTGGGGCGGAAAGGTGCATCATGCGCTCAAGATCTCGCTCCTGGGCCTTTTCCGCCAGCGGTTTGGCATTCAAGCGTCGTGCCTGCACGGCGACGACGGCCTGCTCTTTCGCCTGCCCCAGACCGATGCGCCGCCGCTCGATTTGCTGGAGGGCCTGACGTCTGACCTGGCCGAGACGCTCATCCGCCAGGAGCTGCCCGAGACAGCACTGTACGGCCTGAGATTTCGCCAGAACGCCGCGCGGGCGCTCCTCTTGCCCCGGCCCGACCCGTCGAAGCGAACGCCGCTGTGGCTCCAGCGCCTGCGTGCGAAGGACTTGCTCCAGGTGGTGGGCCGGTTTCCCGATTTTCCGATCGTCGTCGAGACCTTCCGCGAGTGCTTGAGTCAAGACCTCGATCTGCCCCGCCTGCGCTTCTTGCTCGATAGGATTCAGGCCGGGAAGATCCACGTGCACGCCCGACGGGGTGAGATCGCCTCACCGTTTGCCTCGGAGCTGATCTTCGAGTTCACGCCGGCGTATATCTACGAGTGGGATGAGCCGCGGCGGCCGGACCTCAGGTCGCAACGCAATGCGGTCGATCTCGACCTTCTGGACTCGCTCCTGGAGGAATCGCTCGCCTCGCGTCCGCTCGATCCCCAGGCCGTCGGCCGAATCGAGAGCCGGCTCCGCCATCGCGGTCATCCGCCCCGCACCGCCCCGGAGATGGCCGAGACCCTGCGCACGCTGGGCGACTTGGCCGCCTCGGACCTCTTCGGGCCGATGGAGCGCCTGCTCGTTGAGCTTAGTCGGCAAGACCTTGCCTTAAGAATTGAGCTGCCGGGCACGGAAGAGCCAACGCGGTGGATCTTGGCCGAGGAAGAGTCGCTCTACCAGGGTGCTTTCCCGGCGTCGGGCGAAGCCGACCTGGAAGCCGTCGGCACGATCGTCCGGCGGTACGTGCAGACACATGCACTCGTCGGTCTGGCCGAGATTTTGCGTCGCTACCCGCTTGCGCCTGAGCTGGCCACGGCGGTGCTCGATCGCTGGGTCGAAACCGGCGGGGCGATCCGCCTGAGCTCCGAGGAGGAATCTCCGGAAGCCGGCTGGCGCTGGGCCGAGCGGCAAAACTTGGGCGAAATCCATCGCCTCAGCGTGGCCATCCGCCGCCGCGAGAGCGTCGCCGTCGCTCCCGAGGTCTTCGCCGATTTCTTGATCCGCCGCCAGCATCTTCACCCGGCCTCACGCCTCGAGGGACCCGGCGGACTGGAGGCAGCGCTTTTGCAGCTTCAGGGTTATGCCGCTTCCGCGAGCTTCTGGGAAAGTGAGATCCTGCCGCGGCGTGTGCGCGGTTACCGCCCGAGCTGGCTCGACGACCTGCTGGGCGGCGGCGGCTGGATCTGGCGCGGCCGCCGCGAGGGCCAGCGCGACGAGCCGGGCGTCGCCTTGGCACTACGCGAGTTCGCCGGCGGCTGGCCCGATGAGACCGACCTTTCGCCCCTTTCCGACGATGCACTCTTGGTCTTAAGCGGCCTTGCCGCGCGGGGCGCGAGCTTCACGATCGAGCTCGCCCGAAGCACCGGTCTCGAGCCTTCCCGGCTGCGGCGTGCTCTTTTCGAGCTCTTGCTCCGGGGGCGCCTCACGAACGACCGGTTCGATCCCCTCCGTCCGGGCGGCTCGGCGATGCTCGAAGCGCTGGACGAAGCCCGAGAGACGAACCTTCGACAAGGGCGAAGGCTCCGTCCGCGGCGAGCCAATCCCGGGCGCCCCGAGGGTCGATGGTCGCTCATTGCATCAGCATCCGCAGAAGGCGACGAAGCAAGACTTGCATGGATTAGCGTTCTCCTGGCTCGCTATGGCGTTCTTACGCGTGAGATCCTGGGTCTTGAGTCATGGGCCCCGGCCTGGGCCGGTCTTGCGCCTCTCTTGGCGCGGGCTGAGCTCCGCGGCGAGCTGCGCCGGGGTTATTTTGTCGAGGGGCTCTCGGGCGTTCAGTATGCCACGGAAGAGGCCGCGTCGGAGCTGGCCCGGCTGGCCGGCTTGATGGGGCTGGCCGACGACGACGTGCTCCTCTCGGCCAGCGACCCGGCCAACCTCTACGGCAGCGGAGCACCCTTCGATATCCCCTTGATCGACGGGGGCACCGCGCGTCTGGTCCGGACCGCCGGCAACTTTCTGGTCATTCGCCGCGGCCGGCCCGTGCTGGTGATCGAGGCCTTGGGCAAGCGCCTCACCGGGCTGGCTTCCGCGTCCCCGGCCGAGCTTGACGCCGCGCTACTCCACTTAATCGAGCTGGCGCACGCCCGTGGCAAGGCGCTAAAGGTGGAAACCTACAACGCCCAGCCGGCCGTCAATAGCGCAGTGGCGCCCCGGCTGGCTGAACTCGGCTTCGTACGCGATTATCCGGGCATGACGTATTACCCAGCCTGGGCATCTGCAGCGGACCGCCGGGCCGCGGGAGCGGACGTGAAGATTTGATGTGGCGGGGTGACATCCGCGGCTTCATGATTTAAGATCGTACAGGTGATTGGCTTTCGTATGGAAACGGGACGATCCGGCTTCATGCGATCTTCTCGTCGCCGGGCGCTGATCGAGATCGCTGGCTTTTTCGAGCAAGGAATAAGTATTTGTCCCCCGGTTCTGCGTGGCCTACCAGTGAGCCCGCGGAAAGCTGCCAGGCCAGGAGTACGGCCGGGCGAGCCGGGGATGGCTGCCGGAGCCGCCTGATGGAGACTGTCCCCCCTTCCAGCCGCCTGGATGACACCGCCTTGTATGACTGCATCGTCATCAGCGATCTCCACTTGGGTAGCGACGTCTGCCAGGCCAAGCTGCTCGAGGAGTTTCTGAACTGGGCGGTCGAGCATTGCCACGAGCTGGTGATCAACGGCGACATCTTCGACGACCTGAATTTCAAGCGGTTCACCCGGCGCCACTTCGCTTGCTTGAAGGTTATCCGCCGCAACACCGACCGCGACGATATCCGTGTGGTCTGGGTCCGGGGCAATCACGACGGGCCGGCCGAGACCATCAGCCACATCGTCGGCGTCGACATCCACGATGAATACGTTTACGACAACGGCGAAATCCAGCTTCTGATCCTTCACGGCGACCAGTTCGACACGTTCATCACGGACTACCCCTGGCTCACCGAGATCGCCTGCGGCCTCTTTTATTACATCCAAAAGTTGATGCCCCACCGTGCGGCCCGCTGGATTCGCCGGATCACCAAGCGGTTTCAGCGCAATAGTCATTTGATCGAGCGTCGGGCCGCGGAATACGCCGCCGGCCGGGGGTTACGGTTCGTGACTTGCGGACATACGCACTTGCCTCTGGTCGCCGAGCATGACGGCGTACTTTATGTGAATAGCGGCACCTGGACGGAAGCTCCACCCTGCCCGTTTGTCGTCGTCCAGGGTCGCCAGGTCCGGCTCGAGCAGTGGCCTCTACCATCCCCGGCGCCCGCTGACTTGCCCGCCAACGCCGCCACGACCGCGAGCGAGCCCGCTCCACCGGCATTGCCTGCTTTGGGGTAAGTGGGCAGTCGGCAGTAGACGCCGGGTCACTCGCGGAGTCGGCCACGCTCGCGAAGACGCGGGCGTGGCACCCGGCGCCTCAACGATCAGCAACGAACCTATCCGCGGTGAGCAGCCACCACTCGCCTCAATCGGGCTCGAAACTTGCGTGTCAGAGGAGCCTTACGGCACGACACGAGTCCCACAAACCCGGCCACTCGAGAACCGGTGAACCGGCGATCTCTCGGCACGCGGAGGGTTCGATCATGGCGGAAACCCGGCTGGAACACGACTCCATGGGCGAGCTGGCGGTGCCCGCCCTTGCCTATTACGGTGCGCAAACCCAGCGTGCCGCCCAGAATTTCCAGATCAGCCGCCTGCGGTTTCCCCGGGAGTTCCTCTGGGCGCTGGGCCTGATCAAGAAGTCGGCAGCTCAGGTCAACGCCGATCTGGGAATCCTGGCTGCCGATCTTGCCGAGCCCATCATCCGCGCAGCAGGAGCTGTGGCCGAGGGAGCGCACGACGATCAGTTCGTGCTCGATATCTTCCAGACGGGCAGTGGCACCTCGACCAACATGAATGCCAACGAGGTGATCGCGGGACTGGCCAACGAAGCCAAAAGCGGCGTCCGCGGAGGGCGCTCGCCGGTCCATCCTAACGACGCGGTGAACATGAGCCAGTCGTCCAACGACGTGATTCCCACCGCGCTTCACATCGCCGCCCTGCACCAGATTTCCCATCACCTGGTTCCCGCTCTGCGAACCCTGCACGACCGGCTCGAGCGCCGCGCGGAGGCCCTCGACAACGTCGTCAAGACCGGCCGGACGCACCTTCAAGATGCCGTGCCTGTTCGCCTGGGCCAGGAGTTCGGCGGGTACGCCTCGGCGGTTGAGCACGGAATCAAGCGCGTCGAGGGCTGTTCGGTCCACTTGAGCGAGCTGCCCATCGGCGGCACTGCGGTCGGTACAGGCCTCAACTGTCATCCCGAGTTTCCGCAGCGAATCGTCGCAGCCTTGAGTCAAGAAACCGGCCTGCCGCTGCGGCTTGCTCCCAATCACTTCGAGTGCCTGGCCCACCGTGACGCGGCCGTTGAGGCCTCCGGGGCGATGAAGACGGTGGCCGTCAGCCTCTCGAATATCGCCAATAACCTGCGCCTGCTGGGCTCTGGCCCGCGCTGCGGCATTGGCGAAATCCGGATTCCAGAGCTTCAGCCCGGCAGCTCGATCATGCCCGGAAAGGTCAATCCGGTCATTCCCGAGGCTGTCATGATGGCCGCCGCGAAGGTTCTCGGCAACGATGCAACCATCACCTGGTCCGGTGCGCTAGGGTCGAATTTTGAACTCAACGTGATGATGCCAATCATCATTCATGCCCTTCTCGAGTCGATCGAGATCCTGGGCACGGCGGCCGATCACCTGGCCAACAAGTGCATAGACGCGACGCAATTCCTTGCAGGGACGCAACATGAGGGAGTCACGCGGGTCGAGGCCGATCTTGATCGATGCGCCGAGCTCGTCGAGAAAAGCCTGGCAATAGGTACCGCACTGGCACCTAGGATTGGGTATGATAACGCGGTCGCGATCGCCAGGACCGCGTACCGCGAGGGTCGGACGATCCGGGACGTGGCCATTGAGCTTTCGGGCCTTGGCCTCGAGGAAATCGCCAATCGTCTCGGTCATTCCGCCAGCGCGGCGTCCCTGCAAGCACACGGAGGCTATCCCAAGGCAGACGAGCTGCAGCGGCTTCTCGATCCGCGAGCCATGACCGATCGGGGAAAAAAGGGCAAAGGGAGCACCTAGCGGATGACCGACTTACCAAGCGACGCAAGCAAGGCGACCGATCACCCCGGCGATCCGGCTCTGGAGACCGGCCAGCCCAGCGATCTGGATCTGGACGCGGACCGTCTGGAGGCCTTGATGGAGTCGCCGCCGCCGGGCCAGCCCGTCGTGGTGATCCAGTATCGCGACCGAGGCCTTCCCTGGTATGCGGTTCTCCCGATTGTGCTCTTGATTCCTCTGGTCGCCGCCGCGGTTTATTACCGGGCGACCTCACGGCCAGGAACGGGAGCTGGTCCTCTTCAAGCGTCCGTCGCAGCGGCAGAGGCGCCCCGGGCTACGCTTGAATCCGTCCCGCCGAGCCCTCCCATCACCCAGGCTAGCCCGCAACCTGTCAGCGCAACCGGGAACAAGGCGACGGCCGCCGCGGCCACGTCTGCGCCCGCTCTTGGAGCTGCCCCCGCACAGCCCCTTGTCCCCCTGCCTTCCACCGGCTCCGGCGAATCGGACCTGCCCCTGGCGCTCAATTCCCAGCCCCTTGCGCCCGCTGCCATCCAGCAAGCCATGCGGTCCGCCGCGGCGCTGGCCGAGCAGATCCCTCCGCAAACCGTTGCGCCCAAATCGCCCGCGGAAACGTCCCCAAAAGGCCCTGACGACCCGCAGGCGGCAACGCATTTGGCCCTTTCGCCGCCTCTAGCCGTCGGCTTCTCGAGTCCGGCCGACCCGGAGAGCCCGTTCGCCGAGCTCGACATCTCCCGGGGCGGTCCCGCGACCGCGACCGCGGCTGCGACCGCCGGCGATCGGGCCGCGGCTGAAAGCTCTCCCGCGACTGCCGCGGCTACCCCCGTTGACGGTCAGCCGGGGCCCCGAGAGCAGCCCACCCAAGAGCAACCCACTCGGGAGCAGCTCTTGCGCGATATCCAGGCCGAAGCCGCCGCCAAGGGCGCTGAGATGAGGCAGTTGCGCGACGCCAAGGATCGTGCCCAGGGCCAGATCGAAGCCGAAAACCAGGCGCGGGTCGAGGCCGACCGGATTGAGTTTCGCCGTGAGCTCGATGAGATTCTCAAAATCGGCGGCAAGGAGCTAGGGAAGGGCATCGACGACCTCTGCGATCGGCACGGACGCAATTACGACGAGCTGCTTCGGAGGAAAATCTGGAAAGTCCTCAAACAATCTGGCGGCCGGATGAGCCGTGAAGACAAGGTGCGGATGATGCGCCTCCGGGGCATGCCCGAAGCCGGCATTCTCGATTTCCTGGCCAACGAGCTGAACCATAACCTCTACGCCCGTAATGGCCTGCAGTCCGAGGACGAGGTCCGCGTCACCGCGGCTAGACTACTTCTTCGCATGAAAGTCGGCAAGGAGAGCGGCTCAGCGCCCCGGGAGCCACAAGTCCAGCGGAGCCGCTCAACCGCCTCGGCCAGCCGCGGAAATCCGCCTGGAAACATCGAGCTTCCGCGCTAACAATAGCAGCATCTCATTCGCGTCTTGCCCGGGGCTGTTCTCCCCTCATCCGGACGCATTCTCGACGAGGTTCAGCCATGCGCTCTTGGTCACTTCCGCCGGCTCTTACTCTGGGCCTGGTGCTTACCGGCCTGCTGTCTTGCCCTTCCTTGCTCCCAAGCCAAGAGCCCGAAGCCAGCCTCAAGGTCGGAACCAGGCTGCTCCTGGAAGGCGACAAGCTTGCCGATCAGGGCAAACCCAGCGAGGCAGTCATTCGCTACAAAACTGCCTTCGAGCATATTCTGCCCAGCCTCCGCCAGATTCCCTTCAAGCACGAAGTCAAGCGTGACGTGACCCGGCGAGAACAGCTCAAAACCTTACTGCTCAAAGAGTTCGACGAGGACCAGACGCCCGAGGAATTTCGCGCCAGTGAGATGGCGATGAAGGCCTTCGGTCTGATCCCCCGGTCGGTCGATCTAAAGCCTCTCCTGGTGCAGGTTTACTCCGAAGAAATTGCCGCGTTCTACGACCCGAAGACCAAGACCATGCACTTAATCGAGGAGCCCGAGGCAAAGACCAAGGAGCAGCCGACGCTCCTGGAACGGATCTTGGGCAAGAAATCCGGCTTCGACAAGGACGAGAACAAGACAGTCATTGCCCACGAGTTGACACACGCCTTGGCCGATCAGCATTACGACCTGGATAAGCTGCATCACGATGCCCATGACAACGACGATCGCTCGCTGGCCATTTCGGCCCTGATCGAAGGCGAGGCAACGCTTGCGATGATGGGCGCGGGGATGGAAGACTGGAACGGCTCCAAGATCATCACTTTCCCGGCTGCCGACCTCGATCGCAGCTTGAGCATGGTCAGTCCATTCCTCTCGTTCATCGGGGGCGGCAAGACCTTGCGCACCGCGCCGGCGATCATCACCCAAACCATGATCTTCCCGTATTTCCGCGGCATGGTTTTCTGTGCGGCCCTCGCCAACGACGGGGGCTGGAAGGCCGTGGACGAAGCCTATCGCAACCCGCCGGTCTCGACCGAGCAGGTGATTCATCCCGAGAAGTACCGCGCCAAGCTCGACCTGCCTATGGAAATTGACTTAGGTGAACTCAAACCTTCCGCACCCTGGAAGGAACTGGGCCGCAACGTGATGGGGGAATTGCAAATCTCGGTCATGCTTGGCCGGCAAGGTTCCAAAGCCGCCGCCGGCTGGGATGGCGACAAGTACGCGGTCTTCGAGGGCTCAGGCGGCAAGCTCGGCCTCGTCTGGCTCTCGACCTGGGATAGCAGCGACGAAGCCCGCGAGTTCACCGAAGCCTACGTGCGCTACCAGACCAAGCGGATGGGCAAGGACGGCTTCCAGCCCGAGCAGATCCCCGATTCGCTCTGGCGATGCCAGAACGAGGTCTGTCAAGTCGTCGATCGCCGCGGCGCTGATGTTGTGGTCATCGAGGGTTTCGCCCCGGACGATACCACCAAGCTGCTCGAATCCTCCTTGCATGCACGCAAGACCGAGTATCAGCCACATTCGCGGATTGACAAGGATAAGCAAGAGAAGCCTACCGCCAAGTGACGTCGTGAACGGTCGTTCTGAAGTGAATGCAAATGCCCAGGAGCAGGAGCCATGAGCCGACGTGCCAGTCAAATGCGTCTCTGCTTGCTGACCGCGTTCTTGTGCGGCTTTTGCCTCGGTTCCCGTCTGCTGGCAGAAGATCCGTCTCAACCTCCGCCCGACTCGGCTTCCGCAGCCAAGGCGAGCTCGAGCGCGGGCGCCGCCGCAAAATCCACCGAACCCGAGCGGATCGTCCGGACCAACGAAGAGTGGCAGCGACTTCTCACACGCGAACAGTTTCTCGTCACCCGCATGATGGCCACCGAGCGTCCCTTTTCGGGCAAGTATGCCAGCGGCCACTGGAGCGGAACGTTCCTCTGCGTCTGCTGCGGGGCGACGCTCTTCGATTCCCGGCACAAGTTCGACTCGGGCACGGGCTGGCCCAGCTTCTGGCGGCCAGTGAGCGAGCGGGCTCTGGACACGGCGTTGGATACGAGCGAACCGGGCGAGGCCCGCCTCGAGGTCAGTTGCCACCACTGCGGTGCGCACCTCGGTCATGTCTTCCGGGACGGTCCGCCCCCCACGGGCCTCCGCTATTGCATCAACTCCGTAGCGCTAAAGCTGGAAGCTGAAAAACCCGCGCCCGCGCGCAAACCAGGCCAGACATCGTCTGCCACGGACCGTTCCAGCTCGAGTAAGCCGGCAAAGCCCGCCCCTACGGCCACGGAGAAATAGGCCAAGGATGAAAGCGGGCCACGGATGAGGACCGGAGATTGGCCACGGATGTTGAAGAAGAGAATTAGCCACAGATGGACTCAGATGGACACAGATAAGAAGGAATGACAGTCTCGTTAAGGCAAATCTTTGAGCCGGCAGTTCAAGGTTGCAAACCGAGATTTCGTGGATCGTTCCCTGATTTACAATCCCTCTCTGATCTGTTCTCTCAGGGAATTAATTTATCTGTGTTCATCTGAGTCCATCTGTGGCTAATTTGCATTTTCTCCGTGGCTGATTACCCCGTCCATCCGTGGCTCTCTTCCATCTGCGGCTAACGTTGTGCATCCGTGGCTGAGCCAGGTCGAACGTGGCCGTCGATCCAGCCGATCAGGTCGCTGGCGTAGCGGGTTGGCTCGGGCTCGAACTCCAGCGTATGATGGGCTTCGGGATATTCGATGACCTCGCGATCGGCTGAGCCCAGCCTGCCGAAATATGCCAGCGTCCGGGCATTGTCGACGATCCGGTCACAGCCGGCGATCATGAGAAGCGCGGGCTGTCGCACCCGCGCTGGGGCTCGGCGGACGAGCTGGTCGATGATGAAGCTGGAGGCCAAGAGGCCGGCCGTTCCCTGGCGGAGACTGTACGGGTCCGCGGCAATGAACGCTTGGGCTGCGAGATTGGCCGTGAAGAGTGCAGGGTCGGAGAGCGGAATCGGGAACCTCTTGCGGCGATGAACCAGTGCGGCCCAGGCGATCTGTAATTTTTCACGTCGCGAGACGCCCACGCGGGGCAATAGGCCCGGGCATACAAGTGCAATGCCGTCAACGAGCTCAGGATGACGCGCCGCCTCGATCACCACCAGCTTGCCGCCCCAGCTTATGCCGGCGAGGGTAACAGGCAGGCAAGGCGTCTCAGCCCGCAGCTTGCGCAGATACTCGCTGAGGTCGCCCAGCAGCCGCCCTGCGCTGGGTGCATGGCCTCGATCGAGCTGGTTCGGTCCGGAGCCACGACGGTCAGGGAACGACGCATGGAAGCCGGCCGCGGCCAGGGTCCGGCCCAGCGATTGATACCATCCCGAATGGCTCTGGACCCCGTGCAGCACGACGACGTGCCCCTTGGGACTATGGGTCGGCGCGGCCGGCCAGACGGCCACGTGCAGCGGGTAGCGGTCGGAGGCCACGAACGTTTCATCCACCATCCGGGGCGTTTCATCCACCGTTCGAAGCTCAGTCATAGTCGATCTCGCGTGTTTCGGTGGCCATCTGCTCCAGGCGCTCTGGATCGACGGCGATCCCCAGTCCAGGCCCCGGCAGTGGTCGGGCCCAGCCACCGCGGCCAAAGGTGATGTCCTGCCGCGTGAGGTTCGTCTTCAGGATGTGCCGGTCGTACGATCCTTCGACCCAGGAGAGCCCCTCGACGCGGCTGGCCACGTGCCGGCCTGCCGCCGAAAGAATCGCTGTCTCGCCCGGATGGCAGCCAAGCTGGAGCCCCAGTCCGTTTTTCTGCGCCAGTGCAATGATCCGCAACGTCGGCAAGATTCCGCCGCACTTCGAGAGCCGGACGTTGAACATGTCGGCCGTCGTTTCCTTGACCGCGGCCACGGCATCGGGATAGCCGCAGAGCGATTCGTCGAGCATCACCGGAACTCCCAGCCGGCGCCTCAGGCTGGCAAGGGCCAGAATCTCAGCATGCGGCACAGGCTGTTCCAGTGCAGCAAGCGAGAACCGCAAGAGCGGCTGCACGTGTTCCATCAACGAGGCCGCCGGCCAGGCTTCGTTGGCGTCAATCCGCAGATCGACCCAGGGACCGACGATTCGCCGGATCCAGCGGATCCTTTGCTCGTCGTTCTGGCTCTCGACGCCGACCTTCGTCTTCACGTCGCCGAAGCCATAAATCCGGTACTTGATCGCGGCCCGCAGCTCGCTTGTTGCCGATTCCGCCGTGATCACCGCTCCGTATCGGACGTTCCTTGGGGAGGAAAACCTACGCAGGCCGGGAGCACGAGCCAGATCGACGGCACGCCCCAGCGGCTCGCCAAAGTCTCTTCCGTAGGCGTCCAGAATCGCCAGCTCCAGCGCGCACCGCGCTGCGTTTGCGGCCATGCCCCGCGGGTCGGCGTCGATTTCGGGCAGGCTGAGCGTCTCGAGACGGTGCACGACCTCCGCGAAGTCTTGCGGAATCCCGATGATCCGGGCCCAGTCGTGGGCCTGGAGCGCGGCGAATGCCGACTCGATGGTCTCACCGGTCACGTACGATCGTGGCACCCCCTCGCCATGACCGACCTGGCCGCTGGCGAGCTCGACCCTCACGACCAGGTTCTCGCTCTCCGTCCGGCTGTGCGAGGCGTGGGTGATCTCCTTCTTCAGAGGCACGGCCACGCGAAAGAGCGCGATCCGCCTGATCCGAAGTGCCGACCGACCTACGGACACGCCCCGAGATGGCGACGTCGACTGTGTCGGAGCCGTCATGAAATCCCTCCGTCCTGGAACCGGCCCGGCAAATATCTCATCCTACACAACGGCCTGGCAGCCTGAAAAACCCCTTGCAGAACCGGGCTCACTTCACCCCTGACAAAGCATGCTGGAGGAAGGCTGCGTCTTCCATCCAAAAGAGATTGAATGCAGAGGCCGCTAGTGGTAGCCTTCCCACGCTCGCGATCGATTCGATTCGGTTGGCTTTGTCCGGGATCTCTGTTTTCTCGAAAAAAGAAGCGCTCCCGGGCTTTGAAATGACGCTTTGGAAATAGCCTGCTTTCACACCCACCAGGATTGACGCGAAATCCTTCAGTTTTCATCAAGGAAAAGGCTCGGCTCGTACTCAAATTCGGTTGCACGGGTCACGCCCCCCTGGCTCCGACTCACGCGAAGGAACGATTCTGATGTCGGTCAGGCTTCCACGCTCGGATGCTCTTTTTCTTCACATTCCCAAAACCGGCGGCAGTTGGATCGAGCAAGCCTGCTGGGTGAAAGCTTCGATCACGAGCGTCTGCTGTCGTCCAGCCAGTGAACGTCAGCCGCAAGGTTTTTGGCGAGCCAAACCGACCGGCACTATCGAGGGAAAATCCTCAGGCATGATCTGCCAGCCGCCCTCGCGGCCCCCACGCCGATTTGCCGGAACGGACACGTCGCCGCTCAAAAGCCGCAGTAGCCCGGCAATCCGGGCCAGGTGACTGTAAGTAAAGCGACCTCAGTCTCGCATTCGGCGCAGCCTAGCCCGGCGGCCGCTCCGCCTGCCGGGGTACCGGCAGAGTTGGGTGTCATTTAGGCAAGTTACGACGGCCGCGAAAATCGGCGGAAAATCTGGGGCAGATCTTTGAGAAATGTCGGAAAATGAACTGACATTCGCTCTGTATGGATTAGGAGAGATGCCGTGCCTTTGCTTATCAAAGCCAGGGCGTTCTTGCCTAGAAAGCGTCGCACGACGAAAATTCTTTGCCATTTTAATCACTTCTTTGGCAAAGGAAATGGGTTTGTGGGCAAATCCACGACGGGCGCGTTGGAAGAGCGGTCCGAGATTGTGCAAACGGCACTAGCCCGAATTCGTGCGCTGCCCTTCGACATGGAGATTCGTGTCTGTGGGTTCCCGGATTTCTCGCTGGTTCCGATCGATCTCGACCTCAGAGAGATTCGCGAGCCACAGCACATCGTCTACGCGAGCATTGAACGTATGTTCAATGATATTAATGAGTATGATTACTTCCTGAACATCGAGGACGACATTCTGGTCACCGATGAAGTGATCGAAGCGTGTATTGCCTTTAACGCAGTCTCCGCGCTGAATGATGTATACTTGACAAACCGGATGGAGCGCCGAGCCGATGGTTCGTTCTACTGTGTGGATCTGTTGGCTATCCCGGGCTGGAATGGGGCCTTGCGCCGCATCTTTCGGAACACAACTCTCGGTATCGCCAATAATCCTCATTCTGGTATGTTTTTCCTTAGTCGAAAACAGATGCATTACGCAGCTAGCCGAGTGAACCTCAGTCGCAGGGAAACCGTAGTCGGCGGACTTATGGCTTCAGCCTATGCAAACTTGCACGCTCCTTTCCTATTGTGGCGCGCACGATCTGATCCTCTAGCGCACCACGTAACCCATCTGGACAAGTGGTTACAGTCGCCATCAGAGAAAACACTTTCTCCCGCCACGTCTTTCTGTATCTCAAACGCTGGACCAGACCGTCCAGATCCGGTTGGACACCAGCCGCTGGGCTATGTGGATGTGGTCATGGTGGAAGGGACATTTGTCAAATTTCGAGGCTGGGCTATTACCGAGACCGGTGATCCGGCCGGAGAATTTCTGCTTCAATTCGATCGTCATGAGATGACAACACAAGACTTCCACCTGGCGCGGATAGATCGCCCAGACGTTGTCTCTGTGCATCCCCATGCAAAACAAGGCTGCGGCTTTGAATTGGCATTTCCTGTGCGCACTCTATTTGCGCTGCAAAAGGGGTTGGATGCTAAGCCTGTAGTGTTCGGATTTCGAGGAGAGTCAAGCGCCACCTTTTCAATCATTCAGGGTGGTGCCATGACACAAGCACTCCAG
The DNA here is from genome assembly GCA_052146555.1 of Isosphaeraceae bacterium. Lineage (GTDB taxonomy): Bacteria > Planctomycetota > Planctomycetia > Isosphaerales > Isosphaeraceae > Aquisphaera. Next base: position 4,742 of record JBKQMU010000133.1, on the reverse strand, counting down.
TCTGTTATCGCGGCACTGCCGAGAATTCCTAGTGAACCCTTTATGCCTAAGCCCGTAGCCGACCGGCTAGTGGAGTTGATGCTGCAGGCGAACTGCTACCTCGAATATGGGACCGGAGGAACTACCGTGAAAGCGGTGAATCTCGACGTCCCAACCGTCTTCGCTGTTGAAAGCGACGCGCTTTGGCTCGAAGCCGTCCGCTATAAAATTGGCCAGTTTGTTTCCACCAGCGAATGTCATTTAATTCAAGTCGAGATTGGACCCACACGTGAATGGGGCTACCCGACGCCAGAATCGCACTGGAGAAGTTACTGGCGCTACGCACTTGATGTATGGGGGGTCTGCCAAGTCAAAAACGTCGCGCCGGATCTCATCCTCATTGATGGCCGCTTTCGCGTTGCTTGCTTCCTGGCAAGTATCCTATTTGGCAAACCGGGTTGCCGCATTCTCATCGACGACTATCAATCTCGGCCCCACTACGCAGACGTGGAACAGTTCGCTGTTCCCGCGCGGATCATTGATCGTGCAGCCGAATTTATAATCCCTCATGAGTTATCTCGGAACCAGGTCTGGCAGGCACTGCTCGCCGCCGTGACCGACCCAAGATAGGGACTCGCTGCAACTTGGGGAGCGGGAGATTCTCCAGGGTCAAGCCGCTATCTTGGCTTGGTCTCGAGGGCGGAAATCTGGAGAAGAGCGCCGGAAGGTGTTCTCGGGGTATCCCAATCATCGGAACCAAAACGTACGCTAAGTCAGTGGCACAAAATAAGTTGTTCATTTGCAGCCGACCCGGCGAGGCCAGATTAGGGATCTCCTCGACGTCGGGCGAAAGGTCCTCGCCTTGGATCGAAGCGCCATCGCGGGCCCGTACGGCCAGACGGCTGGTGCCTTCGCTTGAGGTGTAATTCGTGTCGCGAATCGTCAGCACACCTCCCTCGGGCAGCGAAGCCTGAAAGTGGCAGGTGTAGCGGGGATGCTCCTCCACGGAGAGATCGTAGCCCTGCACCGAAAGGGGCACGGGCCGACCATCGCACGCGATCAGGAAACCTTTGGCGTTCAGCGGGCCGGTCACTTCGGCGTAACGGGCCAGCCAGAGCGAACGGTCCGCGCCGGGAAGCGTGCCGATCAAGGCGCGCAAATCTTGCGTGAGGGCTAAGGGCGTTCATTTGAACTTCTCCGGTCAAACGATTACCAACGCCGCTGCCTCAACTCAGCCCAGAAAAAAGACCAGCCCGATGGCGGCGAGCATCAAGCCGCTGGCAAGACCGAGTTGAGATTCCCAGGCCCGGGCACGAGCCGAGAGCATCATCGCGGATTTCAGCCAGGCGGCCAGCACGCCGACGGCGACCAAGACGCCCGCCATCCCCACGCCAAACGAGACGACCAGAAAGACGCCTGCCGCAAGCCGGCCAATCGCCGCGGAGAGCACCAAAAGGCTCACGGCATCCCAGCATGGCACGAGCCCGCCGGCTATGCCCAGGCCAATCAGGCTGGCCGGAGCAAGTGCGTCGACTTCGGCGGAAGCGATGACGCAGTCGGCATGCTCGCCCTCGCCGCAGCGGCCGAGATGACGGCCAACCCTCCAGCACCCTCCCACGGCGATCACGAACCCGGCCGCGCGCAACAGTCCCTGATGAATCGTGGCCACCTGGCTCGCTCCCGTCCACCAGAGGATCGCGGCAAGAAGGAGCACGCTGCCGGTGTGCGCCAGGGTCGTGGCCAGTCCCAGAAGCGGTGGGTAATACCAGCGCGACTGGGAACCGAGCGCCACGGCCGTCACCAGCGTCTTGCCGTGGCCAGGCTGGATCGCGTGGATGGCTCCCAGGGCCGCCGCGATGACAAAGAGCCCGAGCCAGGACCCCCGCGTGACACCGTCCAGGAGCCGTGAAAGCTGCCCGGGAGTCGTCGGGTAGTTCGCCTTCAACTCACTCGACGTGGCCGACCAGCCAGCAGACGACGCGTCGGACATGGGCCTTGTCTCTTGCGGCCGGGTCAGTTCCGGTGAGCGGAAAGCGACCCGCACGAAGCGAGTTCTGCGCTCCTCCGCGTCGTCGAGCTGCCAGACGGGGCGAATGGGGATCTCCCCGACATCATGCGGAAGGTCGTCGCCTTGGATCGACGCGCCATCGCGAACCCGCACGGCCAGGCGGCTGGTCCCTTCACTCGAGGTGTAATTCGTATCGTGAATCGTCAGCACACCCCCCTCGGGCAGCGAAGCCTGAAAGTGGAAGGTGTAGCGCGGATGCTCCTCCACAGAGAGATCGAAGCCCTGCACCGAAAGGGGCACAGATCGACCGTCGCACGCGATCAGGAAACCTTTGGCGTTCAGCGGGCCGGTCACTTCGGCGTAACGGGCCAGCCAGAGCGAACGGTCCGCGCCGGGAAGCGTGCCGATCAAGGCGCGCAAGTCTTGGGTGAGGGTCAGCTCGGTCAGGCTGACTTCGTAATCGATCTCGAGACGGGAGGGGCGGATCGTGGCCTGGGTCGAACGATCAACGCGCTGGTTGGGGATGTCATGCGGCCAGACCGGGAGCTCGAGCACCAAACCCGCCGCCAAGACTGCGCAGAGGACGGAAGGCCGAGGTAAGGTGTGAGGGCGGAAGTATTCGTTTAATTGTAATATTTTTGAAGTGCCTTGGTCACCATGTAGATGACGACGTGCTTGTTAACCGGCTTGGCCAGAACGCAGAAGGCGTGCTCAGAAAGGGCGCGGCGGAGCAGGTTTTCGTCGGGGTCACCGGAAATCAAGATGGTCGGCAAAAGGCCCTTGATCTGGCGCACGATGGCGATCGTCTCCAGTCCCGAGAGACGAGGCAGGTGCATGTCCATGAGAGCCAGGTGAACCTCATGATCCCTGACGATGTCAATCGCCTCTTCACCGCTCTGGGCAAGATACGTGCGGTAACCCTGAGGCTCGAAGACGTCGCGTAGCGCCAGCCTGCACTCCGCGTCGTCATCAGTGATCAAGATCGAGTAGGTCGAAGCGGCCAGCATGGGGACTGAACTCACGATGGATCGATCACGTCAGAACGAAGAAAAAAACGAGCGCCGGGCCCGAAGTGGTCGCTTGCAGTGTCTTCCCGCTCTTGGGGATTGCACGCTTGTTACCAACGTACGACACCAAGACCTTCATGCAACTGGCGGGCCGAACTTCCGTCACGCCCGACTCTATCAGACTCGAACGCAGCAACTCATTGCAAGACCTATCGTTAATTATAACTGCCGAAGCCCGGCAAAGAGGCTGTGGCAAGTTTCGCCGATGGGTTTGAGCCCCCGATTGGCAGTCAGCGGGTCGTGCTGCTTGCGGATTTGGCGTCCGCCGGGGTTGCGGCGTTCCGGGCGAGCCGTGACAGCCAGCCCTTGGACTCACCCCATCTCTTGTCGGGGTCGAACGCCTCAGCCGAAGCCAGCTCGGTCGGATTGGGCCGCAAGTTACTGTAAGTGTAGCGCTCGATCAACTCGCCGCTGCCGGTTTTGACGGCCGACACCACGGCGGGCATGAGTGTCGACGGGTCCAGGAAGACGGTCCAGGTTTCGCCGCCGGGAGTGACGCGCTCGATCAGGTGGCAAGGTTTATCCAGCCCTTTGGGTCGTTCCAGACCCCGGTAGGCGAGCTTTCCGCCCTTGGCGCTGGCTTTTCGTCCGTCATCGATGTACTGAAAGAGGTTGTCGAGAATCGTGTCGAACCCGGCCTCGGTGATCGGATGGCGGCTGTTGCGCATGGCGATGGGGCTATCGACCGGGATCGACATGCGGGAAATTAAGAGCGACGGATTGCCCACGTTCACGTACATCGTTCGGTCGTTCAAGGCTGCTGAGTAGATGACCTCGCGGCCCTTGCTCGGTCCGTCGTGCCACTCCAGCCGCACCGCCTTGGGATTGCGTCGAATGCTCAGAATCGCCTCCTCTTCCGACTGGAGGCGACCACCGACGAGCTCAACCCGGGTGATGTTCACCTGGTATGTCGAAAGCGCCTGGAGCCGGTTCCTGGAGCCAATCAGCACCTCCTTGAGTTTATGGTCCGGGCTAGCTGTTTCTTGCCGGGTGGGTGCGTCAACTCGAGCCTCGGGCCGTGGCGAATCCGTTTCGGCGACCGCGACCGGTTTTGCACCACGCTTCCAGCTCGTGACGGGGGCCGTGGTTGAGTTTGAAGCGGATGCAAGTTTCGTGTCGAATGCAGTTCCCGGATCAGTCAGGGTTGGCAGATTCTCCGGCCGGCCGAGGGTCACACGGATGCTGGTATCGCGAGACCGCAGCCCCCTCCCGCGCGTGGCGGAGCGGTTCTTGCTGGCCTCGGCCTGGGCGACGAGGTCGGGCATCGGCGGACCACCCTGCGCGTCGTCACGGCGGGTCTTCGCCGCCCCTTTGGCCATGAGGGTGCGGGATCTTACGTCAGGTTTTGCCGCCGCGCCGGCCTCGGCGTAGAAGTCATAACCAGGCGTCTGGGCTGCAGCGCTTGGCCGCTTCCAGAAGGCCCGCAGCAGAGTCGGTCGGGGCGTGCCCGAGGAGCTCAAACTGGCGCAGCCCCCGCCGAGCGAACCGGCCCAAAGCGCCAGGACAACAAAGCCGGACCGTCGCCAGAACGGCACGCGACTGGAGGCTTTCGTCGCCGTTGTCATGGTTTCCTGCTCCCCCTCACTGGGGATTTGCCGGTTTCCCTACCGGCTTGGGCCTGGACCACCCCGGCAACCATCCATTCGTCACGGGAAGTCGTGGCTTCGGGACGGATGCCGCATACCACA
>JBKQMU010000132.1:0-3937 GCA_052146555.1 Isosphaeraceae bacterium | reverse complement strand
TTGGATGAAGGAACTGCAGCGACTGGCTGGCGAGAATGACCGCAGATCCGTCGGCGACAGCTTCTTGGGACAATTAATTGGTCGAGCATCAACGAGCCTCGGCGACGAGTGACCGACAGGTGAGCTTTCGACGATGATCGAGGAACTCTGTTGCCGCGCAATAATCCAGAGCCAGTCGTGAGCGTTCCGAGGGAGCCACCGGAGGGTGTCTCGATCCGAGCGTCTCTTTCCGATCGCATTTCTAATATCGTCTTGGTCTCTGTCTTGTTCCTGCAGAAGACCTTAGACTAGCTCGCAAGCAATCGTGTTGTTCGCGTTTTGATAGCGCCCGGGGAGATCGAACCTCCTGTGGGCAACCACCACGTTAAAGGAAAGCACCGTCCCAAGGCCAGAGAGCGCCGCCCGCGCGCGCGGCCCTGCCTGAACAAGGGGTGCAGACGCGAGTACCAGCCGCAGCGTTGGAACCAGCGCTATTGCCAGGACCCCGAATGCCTGCGTGAGGTCCGCCGCTGGCAGGCGGCGCAGCGGCAGGCTAAACGTCGCAAGGACGCCGACGGCAAAACCGAGCACGCCCAGGTGGAGAGAGCGCGCCGCCAGCAAGCCAAGTCCACGCCACAGGTCGCTCAAAGCCCAGAAGTTACGCCGGCGCGTGGTCACGCAGCAGGATTTTTTTTCTCATTTCCGTTATGCAATCGGCCGGGCTGCCACGATCACCCCGTGAGTTCGCTCCGTACCTTGGCACGCTACTGCTGCCTCGCCTGTCGGCGAGCCGTTCGCAATGTCCTGGATCGTGAGCGCAAGTGGCTCGCGCGCGGCACTTTGGATGGCCTGACGAAGCGCGCCATAAGCTATGAAGCCGCGCACCGGCGCCGCGCTCTTCACCAACGCGACTTCCCTGACCCACCGCCGTAGTGGCCACCTCCAGGGTAACGATGCCCCCCCAAGCCGCGCCGGTCGTCACTTATCGCGGTGCCATCCTGCGCGCTGGTTTGCTGGGGCAGGTTGTTATTTCTCAGGAGCCCAACCATGCCCCAGAAACCGATTCTCGTTGCCGCGCGATTGCGGCGCCCTCCCACGACGGGCTGGTCCTGGATGGACCGCCGTTTCGTGTCCGAGCACATGGCCCACCTCTCGCGAGAGGCCGTGCTGTTGTACTTCTTCCTCGCCGCCGTGGCCGACAAACACGGGCTGTCGTTCTACGGCGACGGCACGCTGGCCACATTGCTGCGGATGACGTTGCCGGCCTTGATCCAGGCCCGCGACGAGTTGCTGGACCGCGATCTGATCGCCCATGAGGCTCGCTTCACCCAGGTGCTTTCCTTGCTGCCACCCGGCCAGCGTCGCCGGTCCGAGCCCGGTGGAGGGCTGCTGCAACTGGGCGATATCTTGCGCCGGGTCGCCGAACTGCCGCATTCCAACCAGGAAAGGAACCTACCATGAATGTCGCCTTGTGGGCCGAAATCCGCCGCCTGGCCGAGATCGAAAAACTCTCTGGCCGCGCCATTTCACGACGACTTCGCTGCTCGCGGCATACAGTGACTGCGGCGCTCGAATTGGACCAGCCTCCCGGGCGCGAAGTCCCGCGACGCACCAGCCTCTTGGACGCCTACCAGGTCAAGATCGACGCCCTGCTGGCCAAGTACCCCGACCTCTCGTCAGTGCGCATCCACGAGGAGATCGCCCGCGGCCCCGACGGCTATACTGGCAGCACCAGCGTCGTTCGTCGCTACCTGCGAAAGGTCCGTCCCGCGCGTGGTCGCGTCTACCAAGAAGTCCACTACGAGCCGGCCCAAGCGATGCAGGTCGATTGGGGTGAGTGCGGCCGCGTGCAAATCGGCGCCACGACCCGCAAGGTTTCGGTGTTCGTGGCGGTGCTCTGCTACAGCCGGTTGATCTATATCGAGTTCACGCTCTCGCAGCGCAAGGAGGAGTTCTAGCGCGGAATAGTCCACGCTTTCGAGTTCTTCGGTGGCAGTCCTCGCGCCCTTATCTTCGACAACTTGAAAGCGGCCGTGCTCAACGGCTCGGGCCGCGACGCCTGTCTCCATCCCGATTTCTTGGCGCTGTGCGGCTACTTCTGCCTGCAGCCGATCGCCTGCGAACGGCGCGACCCGGAATCAAAAGGGATCGTCGAGAGGGGCGTGCGTTACGTAAAGCAAAACGCCTTGGCCGGACGTGCCGAGGAACTGACCCGCTTCGAGGACTACCTGGCGTTGGCCCCGCTGTGGCGTGACCACGTGGCCAACGTGCGGATGCACGAGACGACCCGAGAACGGCCAGTGGACCGCTTCCTGCAGGAGCGCTCGCTGTTGCGCTCGCTGCCGGCGATCTGCTTCGACACCGACGAAGTCGTGCCGGCAGTCGTCAACCCTCTGGCGCGAATCGAGTTTGACGGCAATCGCTACTCAGTGCCGCCGCGGTTGGCGCGCCAGGCAGTCACGATTCGCGCTAGCCGTGACGAGGTTCGCGTGCTGCACGACGGCCAGTTGGTCGCCCACCATGTCAGGTGCTACGAGCGACGGCAATTGATCGTGTCGCCCGACCATCGCCTGGCGGCACTGGCGCTACGCAAGCGGTCTCGGGGCACCGCGACGGAGCAAGCGTTTGATGCCTTGGGGCCCGAGGCTCGCCAGTTCCACCTCCACCTGAAGCGCCAGCCGGTGAAGACCGGCGTCCACCTGCGTCGCTTACTAGGTCTGGCACGACTTTACGGGACGGCGGAGCTGCTTGCCGCCATCTCTCGGGCGTTGGAACTGGCGGCCTACGACGCCGCGTATGTCGAAAACCTCTTGCTAGCGGAACGCCGGCGGCGAGATCTTCCCACCCCCATGCTGCCCACTCCCAGGCGGCGCGAACTGATCGATGAGATCGAATTGGATCCCACCGATCCCGCGATTTACGACCGTTTCTGCAACGACACCGAGGAGGACTCTCATGGCACGACGTGATGATAGTTTACAAGCAAGGCTAGAACGAGACCTGGCCGAACTGAAGCTCCCGGAGATTGCCAAGGGCTACCGCGAAGTCCTGGATGAGGCGGCTCGCAAAGGGACCTCCATGTTGGAGGTCCTGGCCATATTGTTCGGCCTGGAACAGACCGCCCGGCGGCAGCGAGCCCTCGAGCGGCGACTGCACCAGGCACGGCTGCCCAAGCAGAAGACCCTGGCCGAGTATAACTTCGACTTCCCCAAGCGAGTTCCCAAAGCGGCCATCCTGCGGCTGTTCGACTGTGATTTCATTGAGCGGCACGGCTGCGCCGTGTTGATTGGGCCGACCGGAACGGGAAAGTCGCATCTGCTCGCCGCATTGGGCTACACAGCCTGTGAGCGTGGCTATTCGGTTCGCTATACGCGCGTGGTAGACATGATCAATCACCTTGTTATGGCCCAGACCAACGGCCTGCTGGGGAAAGCACTGAAGCCTTACGTCCGTCCCACCCTTCTCCTCCTCGATGAGCTGGGCTATCTGCCGATCGACAAGCGCGGGGCCGATCTGTTGTTCCAGGTGGTCGCTGCCCGTTATGAATCCGGATCGATCGTGCTGACCACGAATCGAACCTTCCGGGAATGGGGCGCCCTGTTTGACGTGGACAACACCCTGGCAACGGCCTTGATCGACCGGCTGATGCATCACGGGGAGGTGATCCTCATTCAAGGAGAAAGCTATCGGATGAGAGACAAAGATCCCGATCCGCCCAGCGCGTGACCCGCTACGGCGCGTCCAACGTCCAAGTCGGGTGTTCCCTGCGAAGTGAGTTGAACTGGAAGTGGGTGGAAGGAAGGGGCGAAAGGGGCAACCACGGTTCCTTGGTGCCAAGCCAACTGCTCTGGTGTTTGGCCCTGCCAGGTTAGAGCTTATGACGAAAGAGTGCGGAATCCCACACGGGCGTTGATGGCTCCCTGAACTGCGGTTTTCTCTGCTTTTCTCTACCGCAGGC
>JBKQMU010000131.1:0-3239 GCA_052146555.1 Isosphaeraceae bacterium | reverse complement strand
GGCAAAGCGTCCGCATACGGGACCGGGCCGGAGGTAAGCCGAACCCGGGTCAGACGGCCGGTTCAGCTTGGGAGCCGGCGGCCAGTGTCCCCGGCTCGGCTCCAGACTCTGAAGAATCTCGTGAGCCTGCCTGCGCGTGACTTCGACACCACGAACAAGCTCGTTCGCTTTACTGGCGATTGACTGCAAGACCTCCGACAGCTCCCTTAACGCTTGCGGTCGCAGGTCCCTGGGACATGCTGACCAGGGGAGCTGCGCCGTTCGACTTGCGGTAGCCGATTCTCGAGGCCGGGTATGCGATCCGACGCTCTGCTTTCTCCATGTGGTTGCTACCGATACGCGCTCTGGCGTCGCTGGGCGTCCGGGCCCCAAGTTCTATTCGTCATGCTCAACCCTTCGACGGCCGACGAGTTGACGGACGATCCGACAATCAGGCGCTGCATCGGGTTTGCGAGATCTTGGGGATTCGGCTCACTCACGGTCGGTAACCTGTTCGCCTACCGGGCTATTTATGCGGGCGAGCTCTGTGCCTCTCCTGATCCGGTCGGCTCCGAGAATGATCGGTGGCTGACCAGGCTGCAGGAAGAGTCATCACTGACCATCGCGGCCTGGGGCAATCACGGTCGCCTGCTCGGCCGGAGTATCGCTTACCGGAGAACCATGAGCGGTCTGCACATCCTGGGTCTCACCCGGCTGGGTGAGCCTCGACACCCACTTTACGTTGATTCCGACGTGGTGCCTCAGCCCTGGTCTGCTCCTCTAGACCAATGAGGAAAGTCGTTCCCATTCTCGGATCTTTGTAGCACTATATATCTACTATAAATAGATATCGAAATCACTGTATATACAAATGGCATAGGATTATCCCTTCGGTTTCACTTGGAGGACCAATCTTTTCTCACATCGTCATCATCAAGGCCGAACTCCGTGACCATGTGGCGATCACTGCGTGTCGCCGCCTGGAATTGCCGCCACCAATTGTCGGCTCCGCCCAGCTCTTTAGTGGTCAGGTCAGCGGGCTCATCGTCCGTCTGCCTGACTGGGCCTATCCCGTCGTCGTCGACACGAGTAGCGGGCAGGTTCACTACGATAACTTCAATGGTGCCTGGGGAGACCAGGCCCAGCTCGACCGCTTTTTGCAGGTTTACGCGGTCGAGAAAGCACGCATCGAGGCCCGAAAGAAAGGGCACCAGGTTAGCGAGCAGACGCTGGCCGACGGCTTCATTAAACTGACCATCAGGGTAGGAGGTGGCTCATGAAAATCATTGAGATCACCGTCGACTCTAAGGGTCAAAGCAAGGTCGAGACCCGCGGCTTTACCGGTGGTAAATGCCGTGAAGCCAGTCGCTTCGTTGAGCAGGCTCTCGGTCAGCGCACCGGCGAGAAGCTGACCGCCGAGTTCTATCACGTCCAGCCCAGCGATCAACAGATCAAGCAATCTTCCTGAACAGTCCGTCCACACCGCTTTAGCCCCTCGAACGATTTCGTTCTTACACCACCGAAAGGAGACAGTAATGTCGCTCGCCGAGCGATTGTCGGAGTACGTGCGCGCCGTGTTCACGGGCATCTGGATTCAGTCCTATGAACACGACGATGCGATCGTCGAGATCGCGCGTCTCTGCCGGGAGCAGAGATGGTTGCTGGCTACCTGGGACATCGATCGCGGACTGGCGATCGCTGGACAGGATGACGCAGGCGGCACGGCCGTCAGTGCGCCTGATCCGCTGGCGGCGCTCAAGACCCTCAGTTCACTGGCAACGCCGGATGGCACCGCGCTCCTTGTGCTGCGTAACTTTCACCGCTTTCTGGGCAGCCCCGAGACGATCCAGGCGCTGGATACGGCGATCGCCGCCGGCAAACAGAACCGAGCGATCGTCGTAATCCTGTCTCCCGTCGTGCAGCTACCCACCGAGCTGGAACGCCAATTCGTCGTGATCGAGCACGAGCTACCTGGTCGCGATCAGCTCACGCAGATCGTCCGCACGATCGCCACCGAACCAGGCGAGCTGCCCGAAGGTGACGACTTCACGGCGGTGCTGGATTCCGCGTCTGGCCTGACCCGTGTCGAAGCTGAGAATGCGTTCTCGCTCTCACTGATCCGCCATGGCCGGGTTACACCGGACGTCCTCTGGGAGCTCAAAGCCCAGACGCTCAAGAAGAGCGGCTTGATGACCATCCACCGAGGTGGCGAGACTTTTGCCGACTTGGGTGGCCTGGACGCCCTCAAGGCGTTCTGCCGTCGTTCCCTGGCGGTCAAGCCTTCCAGCGCAAAGGCACGTCCTCGGGGTATCCTGCTGCTTGGTGTGTCAGGCACGGGAAAAAGCGCGTTTTGCAAATCGCTAGGCAACGAGGTCGGGCGGCCGACGCTCATTCTCGACATCGGCGCACTGATGGGCTCGCTAGTCGGCATCACGGAGGAGCGGACCCGGCAGGCACTGCGGATCGCCGACGCGATGGCTCCGTGCATCGTCTTTGTCGATGAGATCGAGAAGGGGCTGTGCAGCGTCCAGGCCAGCGGCCAGACCGACAGCGGTGTCTCGGCGAGGATGTTCGGGACGCTGCTCTGCTACCTCAACGATCACGAGAGCGACGTTTACTTCGTATGCTCAGCCAATGACGTTTCGAAACTGCCGCCAGAGTTTACCAGGGCTGAGCGATTCGACGCGATCTTCTTTCTCGACCTGCCTGGGTCCCGGGAGAAGGAGCTCATCTGGCGGCTGTACCTGGAGAAGTTCGCGCTGGATCCCTCGCAACGAAGGCCCAGCGACCGGGACTTCACCGGTGCCGAGATCCGGGCGTGCTGCCGGCTCGCGAGTCTGCTCGATGTGCCGCTCGTGGAGGCGGCCTCGAACATCGTTCCGGTGGCCGTCACGGCTGGCGAGTCCGTCGAACGGCTGCGGAACTGGGCCGCGGGCCGGTGCCTGTCGGCGGACCGCCCGGGGATCTATTCGCGAGTTGCTGACACCGCTGGTCAGGTCGGACGCAAGGTCCACCGTGGCGGTTCTTCGCTCAATTGAGCGACCAAAGTTCAGAAACTGTCCGCGGGTAGCCACTGTTCCTCTTCAACCCTGCGAACCCCTTCGCAATATTCGCACACTTCGCAGAATGCGGCTCGACTCCGGATTCTGCGAATAATGCGAATTTAGCGAGCCGACTCGAAAGCGTGCCGGCCTGGACTTGTTCGCAGACACGTCTGTTCGCGGGTACCAGATGGGTCCGCCAGGGCCCCTCAAATGTTC
>JBKQMU010000130.1:0-4371 GCA_052146555.1 Isosphaeraceae bacterium | reverse complement strand
CGGCCGTGCGCGCCTGGCTTGCCGGCATCGGCCCGCACCTGTATTGCTGCGGGCACGTTCACGCGGCCTGGGCATTTCAGCCCCCCTCGCTGCCGGAGCAGATCTGCCTGAACGCCGGTGCGCCGCTTTTGGTGGACCCGAAAGGGCTACGGCTTCCCGGTTTCCTGGAGATCATCCTCGATGGCCCCACCGTCACCGTGAATCATCAGGCCTGGATGGGCACAGGTTGGCAAGCCATTCCGATGCTCCAGAATGTCAGCTTTGCGGTCGCGGCCGACCGCGCCTACGAGAGGGCTTGATTCCGGTCACCACATGGGTGCTCCGCTTCAGCTTCTCCTGATTGAGACGGTGCGGGAAAATTCCCGTACGATGCCATGCATAAGCTTTTGATAATCTCACTGTATCTCGATTTGTGAATCATGCTCTCGATTGACTCGGTCAGTCGCTTGAAGTCCCTGCTGAGACGACGATAGCCGCCCAGCCAGCCTGCGGCCCTTGGGGCTTTATGCGTGGATGCTCATCCCAAGTCGTGTAGGAATTGGCTTGTCGAGCGGATAAACTCGTCCAGTCGCGGGATCGTGGGGCCAGTGCGTTTCCACGTCGCAGCAGCCCCACGGGTCGCCAGATTCTTGCAGGAAGTGTACAATTGCCAATGACGCTTGACTACGTGGGGTCGATCCTCAAGATCATCCTCTTCGACCTGGTTCTTTCGGGCGACAACGCGGTCGTCATCGGTCTGGCGGCGCATCTCTTACCCCCTCGGCAGCGGCGGAAGGCGATGATCTGGGGCTGCGGCATGGCTTGCCTCATGCGGGTCGCGCTCACGCTGGTCGTCGCGCACCTCTTGCTTTTCCCGGGTCTGAGGTTCGTGGGTGGGGTCCTGCTCGCCTGGATCGCCTGCAAGCTGGTGCAGGAGGAAGGCCAGACGACAAGCGGCACCAGGCCGCTGCCCGGTTCGCTTTGGAAGGCCATCACGCGGATAGCCATGGCCGACTTCATCATGAGCCTCGATAACGTTGTGGCGATCGCGGGCGTCAGTAGATCCGACCCGGTCCGGATCATCCTGGGACTGTTGCTCTCGATCTCGATGCTCCTGCTGCTTTCCGCCTTGATCATGGAAATCATGGCCCGCTATCGCTGGATCGCCTATCTGGGTGCAGCCGTTCTGGCCTGGACGGCGGCGGAGATGATGCTCCATGATTTAGAATTTTTCTACGGGACGAGGCATCCCCCGCAACCCGATGTCAGCTTCCCCCGATGGGGGGAGTGGAGCATCCGCCTGGGACTGCTGTCGCTTTGCATGACCACCAAGTGGTGGTGGCCGGGTCAGCGAGGAAGTGCGGCGGCGCCAGGCGGATGTTCCTCCGCCTCAACACTCCAGCGCGTGCTGAAGTGAGGTGCTGCCAACCCGGCGCTTGTCCAAAGATGTGGAGAAGAGTGATCATGGCGGCAATGGGCGTGAACAGGCTCTCGACTGTGCGGGTAACGGAAGACTCCGGTTTGATCGGCGAACTTCCCCAGGAAGTCGGAGTACTTCTGATCATCGCCGGTCTGGGTGGAATCCTGCTTCCCGGCCCGGTCGGCACTCCGTTCTTGCTCGTTGGCCTTGTGACACTTTGGCCACGCCTTTTTGCACGGGTGGAGGCCTGCTTTCAGTGCCGCTTCCCGGGCGTGCACCGCCGCGGAACCAAACAGATCAAGCGATTTCTCACGGACCTGAATCGCCGTTATCCGCTGCCTGAATAAAATCCGCGTCCGACGGTAGCGCCCACGGTCGAACACATACGCTTCGCCACCACGGTGCTCCTAGCGTGGGTCGTGCGGTTCGGGCTTGCGCGGCAGCTTCTCGTCGCGTATCGCGGTGTTGTAGACAAACGACGCCATGATCACCGCGGCCTGCTTCAGGTCGTCGACCAGGATATTGTCATACACATCCTGATTTGAGTGGTGGGTCCTGGTGTCGTAATGGATCTCGTCTTGGATGAACTGGAAACCCGGCAGCCCGATGCTGTCGAACGACTGGTGGTCGGTGCCGTTGGCGTTGGAAATGGAGATGGTCGAGGCACCCATCTCACGGAACGGCTGGAGCCACTTGCGGAAGATCGGCCTGGTAGCCTCGTTGCCCTGGAGGTAAATCCCCCGAATCTTGCCAGTCCCGTTGTCGAGATTGAAGTACCCCGAAAACTTGGCAAATTCTGCCTTGGGCTCCGGGGCGGCCGATTTGAGACTGGCTACCTCGTTTTTCTCCGCCGATGGCTCCAGTTCACCACCGAAGATGGCGGCCATGGCATCGTACGACTTGCCGAAGTGCTGGGCGACGTAGGCTCGCGAGCCTCGTAGCCCCTGCTCTTCGCCGCTCCAGAGGGCGATGCAGATCGTCCGCCGCGGCTTGAGATTCAGAGCCTTGATGATCCTCACAGCTTCCATCGACGCGGCGACACCAGCCGCGTTGTCGGTGGCGCCGGTGCCGCCGTGCCAGGAATCAAGGTGGCCGCCCACCATGACAACCTCGTCCTTCAAGTCCGATCCGGGGATCTCGGCGACGGTGTTGTAGCACATCGGGTCGTCGTCGTGGAACTGGGCCGAGATCTCGACTTCCATCTTCACTGGCACATGTTGCTCGATCATCCGCACGAGCCTGTTGTAGTGTTCCTTGGCCAGGACGATCTGGGGCGGGATCTTGGGGGCGTCCTTGTCCCAGGCCGAGATCCGTTTTCCTCCGTGTGCGGGCATTGGTGAGTCGGAGGCTCCGGGAACTCCGGCAGCGGCGACAAAGAGCGTGCCGCCGTCGCCCTGACCGCTGCAATCAACGAGCAAGGCTGCCCCTTCGTCTCCAAGAAATTTGAGCTTCTTCCGCGCAAGCTCCATCTGGGCGCGCATTTCGGGACTGAGCCGCTGCCGGCGCGTTGGCGGCTGGCCGGATGCCGGGCCAAAGGAGTTGGCGGCCCCACCGGGACCGCCGCGGCCAGCATCCGCCTCCCTTGGGCCATCGTGGCTGGCGCCTCTGGCACGGTGGGCTCGACCGGCCGCGGAAGTGCTCGCACCTGCCGCCGAGCTCGCGCTTGGAGTGCGGTCCTCCGGAGCATCTCCCATCCTGTCGAAGCAGGACGAAGCCGGCGCGGCTGCGTCGGCCAGGTCGAGCAGTTCTTTGTCAGTCTTGCGCGCCGCCAGCGGCTCGAATCGGGGTGAAACCACGTGAGACGGACCGGTGAGCACGATGGCCCCCTTCAACTTGCCCTTGTAGTTGGCGAAATCGGCCTCGGCCTTGGCGTCGAAAAAGATCACCCGCGCTGCGAGCGTGCCCTCGGTGGAGGGGGACCAAGCCTTGGGACAGGCAATCAGCGGGATGCATTGCGGCTGGGTGACCTGGGCTGAAAACCGGTTCAGCGACCAACCTTTGCCAAAGGGTCCCCAGGCTTCGAGATGAGCGCCGGAGAGCCCCCAGCGGGTCATCGTCTGGCAGGTCCACTCGTTGGCCCGCTTGAGATTGGGCGATCCGGTGAGCCGCGGACCGATCACATCGGTGAGATAACTCAAAGTTGCCCTGAGCTGCGACCGGTTGAGCCCCTCGTCCTTGATCTGATCGATCGGATCAACCTCGGCGCTAGGCGTGGCATTCTCGGCTTCGGCCTGCGCGGCCCTTTCTTGTTCTGACTTCGCCGTCTCGTGGGCTGGTTTCCCTGGCCAAGGTTCCTGGGCTCGCAGAGTTGATAGGGACAGGAGCCAACCGCAAAGGACGATCGGAAGCGACTGCACGACGCGGCGGGACATGAATGCTGGCCTCCAGGTGGTGCGGAAAACAAGAGGAGCACGCGATGAGCCTTGCGGAAGAGACGGTTGACGCCCCGGGATGCAGGCCCAAGAAAGGCAAACCGTGACGCTGAGTCGATCGCGCTATCATACGAGCCCGGGCCCGGAGAATCAGCGGAGTGCTCCAGCCCCCAAGCTGACTCCTCGCGCCTTCAAAATCCGGCTTCGATTTCAACCTTCCTGCAAGAGGAGAGTCAGTTGACTTCCCGAACGGCTAATCTGCTTCACGAGAGCGGACATTCTGGGGGGTGCACGACGCAGTTTGAGTTAACATGCGTTCACGCGGCGCGTCGGTAGGGTCGAAAACCGCTGGCCGTGGACTCGCGTGCCAGCCTGAACCGGCTCATGGTCTCGGTTTCGCTGAGGTAGTCCGCGCGGAGCTGGAGGATCGCCTCGGCTCCCGCCTCCGACCAGAACTTCTCGCTCCCTTTGACGCGTTTGTTGATCATCTTGATTACCGACTCCACGGCGCTGGTCATGATCGGCAGACCTTGGCGACGGTAGTGGTCATAGCGCATTCGCTCGGCGTTGTTCTTCAGGTAGCGCAACGACTCGAAAACC
>JBKQMU010000129.1:0-10568 GCA_052146555.1 Isosphaeraceae bacterium | reverse complement strand
ATCCGCGTTACGGCTACCGCCGGATCCATGCGCTGCTAATCCGCGGAGGCTGGACGGTGAACATCAAGCGGGTCCGCCGGCTGTGCAACAGCCTCGGATTGCGACGGCCCCTGAGGCTGAGAAAACCTAGGAAATTGGGCCCGAAACGTGGGACCAGCGCGAATAGCTGTGTCCAGCAACCGGCCCGGTTCAAGAACGACATCTGGACCTGTGACTTCATTCACGACCGGACAGTCAGTGGTCGCCCCCTCAAGTGGCTGACCCTGGTGGACGAATATACTCGAGAGTGTCTGGTGCTGCACGCCGACAATTCCATCACGGGGGCCGACGTGCGGCGGATCGTGGCCCGGGTGATTGGCCGTCGCGGGGCCCCCAGCCGCATCCGGAGTGACAACGGATCGGAGTTCATTTGCGAGGCCTTGGTCAACTGGCTGCCGGGTGTGGGGGCGGCGTCGATCCCGGTGGCAGCAGGAAGCCCCTGGGAGAATGGATATATCGAATCGTTTCACAGCCGACTGCGCGATGAGTTCCTCGAGCGTGTTGAATTCGAGGATGTGGCAGATGCCCGAGCGAAGGCGTCTTGGTACCGGCGAGAATATAACGCGGTCCGGCCTCACAGCTCACTGGGATATGCGACGCCGAACGAGTTCAGTGCTGCCTGTGATCAACGGGGAACAACTCATCGTACTAATGTATGTGGATAAACTCGTATTTAGCTTATTGCTGAGGACTCCCATTTCAAGTGGACCAAGAAATGGGGAGCAGCCCAAAACCGCTGGTACAAACCCGGCCGACTCTCTCCTTCCCCCCTTTGCAAAGGGAGGGAAGGCATGATCGCGACCGCCATTTCTGATGGCTCCCTGCAACGCGCAAGCATACCGCGTTACGGAGTATTCGATGATATAAACAAAAATTCGCCGCTTCACGCACGGTAGCGTCAAGCGGCGATGCCATTGAAGTCGGAAAAGGTCTGAGAGCCCCGCGCGAAGGAAGGGCGCTTCAGCAAGAGCAGCACACCGGCATGTTGTTCATGCAGACGCAGCAGGTGCAGCCGGCCTTGCACATGGCCACCATGCAGTCGCAGCAAGCCTGGATCATCGCGCAGCATGCGGGGTCGCCGCTGGTGCAGGTCATGCAGACGCCGTCATCGGTCATCTCGCACTTGCACATGCCCATCATCATGTTGCAGCAGCAGACCATCATGCCGTTCATCATCATGCAGCAGCTGCACATGCCGCCGGCCATCATCGTGCAGAGGTTCTGCATCATGCTCGCCGACATCTTGTCGTCGCAAGAACACATGATTTTCATGCCATCCTTGCACTTCTCCATCTTCATGGTGCAGCGGGGCACCATCATCCATTGCGGGGTCGTCGGCATGGTCGCCGTTCCGCCCATCGTGCCCGACATCATCGGATTCATACCCGTCATCATGCCGGACCGCTCCGTCATCATTGCCGTGGTCATCGTTTTGCCTTTCGGTGTGTACCTTGGGTTTGGGGGAACCCTCCAGAGTGTTTCTTTCCCCCATCGATTCCTCATTATGACAGCCCGGATCGCGAATGCAAGAAAAAAGCATAAAAATTTGTCGATGGATCATGACCATTCTGATCTTCTTGGTCAGGTACCTTACAGCGAGCGGCCACTTCGTCGCCCGACACGCCAATCCAGCGTCACCTGCGGGCCCGGAGCCCACGCTCAAAAACGCCAGACCGAACCCGGCATAGGTCCACAATTCACCTCCGCCCCGCAGCCCGAAAGCACACTCCAGGCCTATGCCGCACGTGCCACAGCCCGACGGTCATCCTGGTTATTTCTAGAAACATGATGGGAATAGTGACGCTTTCTCCTTGACAAAGACGATAGGGAAAGTAATGATTGCGGTGTAAGAACTCCCGAGGCCTCTTTGATTGAGGTAAAGCCATGCTTTTAGGACTGTTCGCTCGATCCGTCGGTCACAACACCTCCCTGGCCCACGCGGTGACCAGCCCGGCTGCCCAGGCTTCTGTCGCCTCTTTCCTGGTGAACGATGCTGTGAGCACGATTCCCGCGGTTTGGACGGACGTCTACAAACTGGCCTATGAGAAGGCATGTCTCGCGCTGGCACCTTCCCGCTTCCAAATGATGCTCGAACCAGGCATGAACTGAGTTGATGTCCTTTGCAAGGACGGGGACGTGAGGATTTCGGCAAAGGCGGAATATGCCTATCTGGCGGTGATCGCCCTGGCTGAAAAGCACCACGAGGGTCGACCCTTACCAATACGCGAAATCGCGGAAACGCAGGGAATCCCCGCAAGCTTTCTGACCCAGATTCTCCTGAAGCTCAAAGGTGCTGGGCTGGTGCTCAGCACCAGAGGCTCTTCCGGCGGCTACCGCTTAGCCCGCGCCCCCGAGGAAATCGCGCTTATCGACATTTTGAGAGTCGTCGACGGCTACGGGGTCACTTCGGAAGAGCGTAGCGCTCCCGCCGCCCCGGTTCTCGCTCAGGTCTGGGAACAGATCCGGGCCTCGGAGACAGAGCTTCTCTCTGGCACTTCCATTGCCAACCTCCTCGAGCGTGCCAATACCCACGACTGGGTGATCTGAAACAGTACGCTTCAGCCTACCCTTTGACCCGGCCGACTTCCCACGATGCGGTGTCAGGGCGCTTCTTCGAGAGATCACCTCCCTCGGCCCCGGCGCGACTTCTCGGCACGCACGACCACGCGACGTTCTGCGCCTGCCTTCCCTTCTTCTTGTGCCACCCACGCTTTGTCCTTGCGACCAGGCGACTTTCTCGTCCTCGCGATGAGAACGTGTCGAGGAACCGCAATTCCCTCCCATGTGCGTCTTTGGCTAAGGCCAAACGGAGAGTGGCGCGACGTCGCGTGGCGTCCACGCGGAAGTCAGCAGAACAGGACCCAATATAGACGAAAGTCAAGTCGCCTGACAGGAGGCTTAATCAGAAGGCCATGTTGGCCAAATTAGAAACGCCAGGTGCACCTTTAGCGTTGCCCTGATATTTATAGCCGTGCTCGCGACGATAGCAGTCTTTGTAAGCATGCAGCTATTGCTTTTTGCAAGCACGATGGTAGATTCATTCTCATCCAGGTGATCTACACAGCGAGGACTAGCAACCGCCGTCGTGGACGGTTGCTCAGCGAGCTGGTCGACAGCAAGGTCACACTGGAGCGTGGGGTGCGGGACGATGTGCTGTCAACGCACGCGCACAGGGTCGGATGAATGCAGCGATGAATGCTGCTCCGCTAGCTAAGGTCCACAAGTCCGCTGAGCTGCGTCTCGGAGGACTTGCCGAACTGGCGGAAGGAGCGTTCCGACCGGGACCCCTAGACAGGAATATACTTGAGATGCTCTGCAATCCAGTCATCCACAACAACGATCCAGATGATGGACACAAGCCTCCGAAACGGTCGGAAAAGAGCCGCTCGCTGCTGACGGCGGAACAGGAGGTTGAACTGGCATTGGCCATTCGCCAGGGTGACAAAGAGGCTCGGACCCGGATGATCGTCGCCAACCGAGGCTTGGTCGTCGCCATCGCGCGAAACTTCGTCGGCCGCGGATTACCGCTGGAGGATCTGGTCGGGGAGGGGAATTTGGGATTGATCCGCGCGACGCAGGATTTCGACCCCGCCTACGGTCTCCGGTTCAGCATTTACGCGTCCTATTGGATCCGCCAAGCCATCCGTGATTCGCTGGTCCGGACGGCCAATTCCATCCGGCTTCCTCATCATATGTTCGGGATGGTCAGCCGCTGGCGTCGCACCGAACGCGAACTGCAGCAGAAGTCAGGCGCGGTCCCCACGCCCGAGCAAGTCTCCCGGGAAATGGGCCTTGCCGACCGCCAGTATTCCCTGGTGCAACGGGCGCTTCGGGCCCTTCACTTTGTGCCCGGGGGATCCGAGGAATTGCATAAGCTGGATTGGGAAGCGGATTGGCACACGGCTCCGGATGACCGGATGACAACGGAAGAAGATCTTCTGTTCCTGAAGCGCATGCTGGACGGGCTATACGAGTGGGAACGGGAGGTACTGATTCTGCGTTTTGGGCTGGGGGCCGAAGAGCCGCTGACGCACCGGGAACTCGGGCTCCGCTTGGGCTGCAGTCCCGAGTGGGCCAGCAAGCTCGTATCTCGCATGCTGCAGAAGCTCGAGCGCCGAGCGTCGGGTGCGCGGAGCTTGGCATCTTGCTCAGGCGATCAAACGATTCCCTCGCGGCATGGCGACACGGAGCCTGGGATGCGACAGGATGGAATCCCGGAGCCCCGTCGATGGTCCTCACGCAACCCTCGGCCGTCATTGCCTGATCGCGTCCAGAGCACCGCACACTAGAGCGCCGCTGCTCGCTTCCGCCTGCAGCATCCACGACTCAGGAGGATCAGAATTACGATTCTTCGCCTGGGGCATCCATCCAGCTCCTGAGACTCGCGGATAGATGATCACATGAAGGATAGCGCCGGTCGGGGCGCGTGGACAACGCTTTGAGACAGATCGCCGCCAGTTGGGGGGGGATGGTCGGATTAATCGATCGAGGCGAAGGAGGCTCCTGGTTTGCCGCTTGATAGAGCACGTACAGGGAGGGACCGGAGAAAGGGGTCCGGCCGCAGAGAAGCTCGTAGAAGACCGCTCCCAAGCTGTATTGATCGCTCGACGGCAGCGCGACTGCGTGCTCCCCGTGTGCCAGCTCAGGAGCGAGGTACGCGGGGGTCCCGGTCAGCGTACAGCCGGTCTCAACCGAAAATTCTCCCGATTCGGCCTGACAGGCGATTCCAAAGTCGATCAGGTAGGCATGACCGTGATGGTCCAGTTGAATGTTCTCGGGCTTGACGTCTCGGTGCACGATACCCTGCCTGTGGGCGTGGGCCAGAGCCTCTGCCAGGTCGGCCACGATCTCGCAAGCACGACGAGCCCCGAGCAATCCGGAGTGCCCAGTCAGCAACTGTGACAGGCTCTGGCCATCAATGAGTGCCATGGCGATGTAATACGCCTCGCCTTCACGACCGGCTTCATACACAGGGGCGATCCTGGGATGCCTCAGCCGAGCGAGCGCTCGCGCTTCGCCCAGGAATCGTTCCTTCATCTTGTCCGACCGGAGCGAGCCCAAGCGTAAGACTTTCAGCGCCACCGACCGTTCCAGAAACGGATCATATCCCAGATAAACTCGCGCGTATCGACCTTCGCCCAAGACTCCCAGGATGTCATACCGTCCCAGGCGCGGGTTGAGTTCGTCGAACATCCCGGAATCCGCGTCGATTTCCAACGGCCGGAACAGATGCCCATCGTCCCGGCGTGACTGCTCCAGCGGCGGCGCGTCGAGGAACTCATCGAAATCGTCTGCCCACCTGGCGTTGCACTTGGGAGCGGAGTCCGAGGTCGCCGCCACTTTTCCCCGAGCGTGACTTGCCTGCGGATCTCGCCTCTGGGTGCTGCTGTCGCTGACCACTCCATATTCTAGTGCCGCAAGATGCGGCCTGTTTCTGGATGGGCTCGTTCCCCGTGCTCCCAGAAACTCAATCTCTGGACTGGGCAGGAAGGTCTTGAAGCCCGTCCGGATCGAGCCGCCGCGCAGTTTCCTTTGGCATCGTGGGCAACGGAAGACCCGCCCGGGAGGGTCGTGGCTGACTCGCGAGGGATGACCGCACTGCGGGTTGGGACAGTGAACCAGGGCGCTCATGCGTCGCCTCCAAGATGGCCGGACGGGTCATTGTCCGGTGCTCTTCGATCTCACTCCGAAAGGGCATTGCAAGCAAGCACGTTGCGTCGTAACAATTCTATGCTCAGATCAGAGGCGATAGGATCTCCGCAATCCGCCGCTGGTCATCTGTTGAGTCGCTGGGAAGATCGGCCGGCGGCTTGGAGCTTCCGCGCGCGACGTCGAATTCGCTCTTCGCCCGGGTCAGTTCGCCGAGCAGCCTTTCGAGCACCTTCTCGAAGTTCTGACGCTCGAATTCCCTTTCTTGCTGGGCGGTCTTGAGCTGCGCGACTAACTGATCGGCTTTGGATTCGCAGTGGGAAATGCGATCGATGGCGTCGCGCAGGCCCGTGCGACCCGAGTGCGGTCCGGTTCTCGAGTTCCCGCCTGGCGATGGCCTTTGAGGTGGCCTGGTCGAACAAATTCGACCGTTTCCGTTTACTCGGTCCTGATTCCGAGCAATCGGAGGCTGAAGCTGGGGACTCGCCGGCGATGCCGCTGAAGGTCTGGCGGCAAGCTCGGGTGGGAGGGCCAGGCGTTGTTCCTCCAGAAGCTTGAGCTGAGTCCGGACGCTCTCGATCTCGACCCGGCCTTGTTCGAGAAGGGTCTCGCGCTCGGACCGCAATCGTTGAAGCTCGGATTGAAATGCTCCCTGCTCGCTCAAAATCCGCAGGAGTGCCTCTTCCAGCGCGCTAACGCGCTGAGCGTGTTCCAGTCCCTGTCGCTGCATCTGGAGCAGCTCGGCACGGGCAGTCTCGAGCTCTTGCTTGATGGTCGGGCGAACGGCGGCCATTATCCTCCGGTCGGCGGTGGCGCCGATGGCCGTGCACTCGCCTGAAAAGAATGATCTCGAGACATCGGGCTGGTCCAAACAAGCTCGGAACGGCTCTTTGCAGAACTTGCAGACGACATCAAGGTCGAGCATCTCCGGCGAGACGCGAAGGTGCGCTCCACACCCGGGGCACGGAATGCGAACGTGATTGGGCATCTGGAAAACATGATTGCACATCTTGCAGCGAGAGCGTTGTCCCAGCAGGTGTCGGAAGGCGGGGCCCTCGTGCAAGCAGTTAGGGCACTGAACCGGAACAGTCTTCGACGTCGTCGAGCAGCTCATGCGATATGCTCCTTCCTGGGTGCTCCGGGGCATCGCGCCAACGGACCTGCAAGGTGGAACGTCGGAGAGACCCCCGGGATTGCGATTCGGCCTTGATGTCTCTCGGGCGCGATCAAGTTGCGGCGATCTGGGCTGGGGCGAGGGA
This sequence comes from Isosphaeraceae bacterium, assembly GCA_052146555.1. GTDB lineage: Bacteria > Planctomycetota > Planctomycetia > Isosphaerales > Isosphaeraceae > Aquisphaera. The sequence goes on along the minus strand of JBKQMU010000129.1, from coordinate 3,621 downwards.
TACCGTCTCCGGGGAAAGTCTTGTTTCGAGCTGAGCAATTCGTTCTCTCAGAGCGTTGAGCTCGGATTGCTGCTCACGAGACATTGGCTTCGACTGGAAATCGGAGTTCGAGGTCCACCAGTCCATGCCCATCTCGCGCGCTTTCTCGACCGAGGCGACCACGAGGCGGATTTGGATCGTCAGCAACTCGATGTCGACCAGCTTGATTTTGATATCGCCGGCGATGACGAGGCCTTTGTCGAGCACGCGCTCCAGCACGTCGGCGAGGGTGGAGGAGTGGATCGAATGGTTGGCGGAGCGAGAGACTTCTGTGGCCATTTGGAGAGTCGCAACCAGAGGTCAGGCCCAATCGACAAAGGTCCCACGCCTGGGTCGAATGGGTTCGGTAATCATCGGTCCGCGGCGATCCGGAGCGTTGCGATGACGCACGTCCTGGAAGCACTTCGGCCACGGTAACTCCAACAGGGAATTGCCCGTAGCGTGTGAGTGCGGCCATCGAAAGAGACGCGGCGAAACGCTGAGCCGCGGAGTGAGGTCGCGATGTCTCGGTAGGATTTCAGTGGCATGATCAATTGTCCTTTCAATTCAGGCAGAAACGGCGCCCCGGCCGTGACAATGAAGACAGACCATTCCGCTGGAGCCATCAGCCCCCCGTCCTCGGCAATCGGGGCAAACGGCCGTCGGACCCTCGATTGCGGGAACGACACCTGCACCCCCGCAGACAGGGCACCGGTAAGTCTTGTAGCTCCCATCGCCCCCGCAGTACGTGCAGCGAACGTGAGGCACGGAAACGAGTACACGGCCCTCTCCCTGGCAGGCGCTGCAGGTCGATTTTTCCGACATGACATTGAACGGGTCGGTGCCGAAGCCCTGGCAGAATGCGCACCGGACGTATTCATGCTTCGTCCCAGGCTTCGAGGAGGTCGTCGCGGCGGCCATTTGGTTTTCTCCTTTTCTTGGGTTGAGGTTGGCCGGAGGGTGTCAGAGGCAGGGAGTCGAGAATCCTCGGTTTCGAAACGAACTGAGCCGCTCGAGGTTACAGCAGTTTTCCGAGCGGTCCTAAGTCCAGGTTCAGTTCGTCCTCGGAGAGCCCGAATTGTTCCTGGAGCAATTTGATTTGGGAGCCGAGCTGGAGGAACGTCACCCCCAGTCGCTCGATCTCATCGGCGGAGAGCGAACCGGCTTCGATGCGACGGATGGCCTGCTTCTCGAGAAGCTGACGAACTAACTCGACGACGGTGAGAACCAGCTTGCCCAGGCCGTTCTGGACATCGCCTGGTCGCAGACTCACTCTCAAACGGTCGGGAGCAGGCGGGGTCAAGGCGGCGGCGAACCTTTCCAGGTCGGAGGTCGTGGACTGGGCAATTCCCAACGTCTCCATCAGAGCGTACTCCACTAGGTCTCTAGGGCTGCCTCTCGCTTGCAGCGATAGGCCGTCTCCACCGACGTCAGAAGCACTTGCACGTTGAGATACACGAGTTCGACGTCGGCGACCGAGATGATCACCTCGCCTGCAACGACGACTCCCTTGTTCAGGACGCGGTCGAGCATCTCGCACAGCGAGATGCGGCGCTCGGCGCTGAGCTCGGTTTCGGACTCCGACCAGAGCGTGGTTGCCTCGGACATCGTTTCAACTCACCTTCAAGAGCCGTTCGTAGATGCCCCGCGCCAACCGCAGCTCGCGGTTATCCTCGTAGTGCTGCGCGATCGTCATGAGCCGATCGGAGGCTAGCAGGGCTTGGTCCGTGCCGTCGTAGTCGTTGACTAGTTCGAAGTAGAGCTCGATCGCCTGACGCAACGAGCCGTTGCGAGCGTACATGTCGGCCATGCCGAGTAACTGGCTGAGCAGGCGCTTGCGCTGGGGCGAGATGACTTCGTCATCCTCTGGCCGGTCGCGCGGAGGGACGACGACCGGGGCCACCATCGCCGGAGGCGGCGACTCGGAATTTTCCTCTTCTCCCTGATACTCCAGGTTGAGGCTCGCCTCGGAACCGTCAATCCCCGCATGGTCATTCTTCAGTAAGGTCGTAGGGCTCACCGGATCACTCCTCAGGCTCTGCGTCGGCGCCGCGGTCAAGCTTCCATTTGCCCGAGCCGCAGCCCTCGATCGCTTGGATGGCACGTAATTCTGGAAGGTACAGGAGGATCACTCCTGCCTTTCCGTTTCCGAATAGGTCAGATACTCGTAGGGCGCAGCATCCTGTTCGTCGTCCTGTTCGTCGTCTTCCTCGTCGCTCCACGAGTCTTCGGCTTCAGAGTTGTCACTGTCCTCCATGTCCCGCGATTCGATCGCATCCAGCCGGTCCAGCAGTTCGCGTTCGCGGTCATCGAAGGTGGTTTCGTCGATCTCGCCGGTTTCCAGGCGCAGATAGAGCTCGCTCAATTCCTGGCGAATCCGCTGTGCCTCCTGTTCCTGCTCCTGGACGGCCGCGTTGTAGATCTCGCGAAAGACCAAGAGCAGCGACTTGAACGGAAAGAAGGCGATGTCGTCTACGACGAGCATAGGATCATTCCCTCACAACGGTCACGACAACTGAAGCGCGATCTCGACGAAGTTATGTGGCGGCCAGGGGCCGTTGATATCGAATGCGAAATTGTTGTCGAAGCGTCGAGCGACCTCGAGAACCGCTTGCTCGAAACCGTGCTGCTGATCGCGCTCGACCAGACATGCCAGGTTCATCACATCGCGCTCCGAGCGCGGGGGATTGCTCTGAATCTCGACGGCGTGGGACTGCAGCGCCTCGCTGATGCGCTCTCGATGCATGTCACGAGTGGCGTTTAGGAGCCGATCGAAGGCCCGGCCCAGGTCGATCTTGTCATCCTGTGACGGCGTTCGCCCGCCCCGGAAAATCCGGTCCCGCAGCGATCGGAGTTCTTCGCGAAGTCCCACCATGTACTCGAAAATGTTGGTCACGTCCCAGGTGACGCGGAGCCCCATTTCCATCCGTCCGCGAACGCGGTCGAGTTGCTCCGCGAACGCTTCGCGGTTGATTCTAAGGATTCGCAAAACGGCCTCCGGGCCGTCGGCGACGACGCCAAAGGCGATCGGCATGACGGTGTGGCCGGCCATCAGCCGCCGCAAGACATCGTGGTGAGCGGCCAGCCGGCGACGCTCGGGACGGATCTTCTGGTTGGGTAGATCGCTGACGATTACCGCGGCCTGGCCCTCGTTCTCGCTGATCGAGTAGACCTGCGAGCCGTCCAAACCCAGGTATTCGAACGCCTGACCGTCCGCTGCGCTATCCACGATCGCGTACAGGTAGCGCCCGCGTGCGGTGGCTTTATGAGGTTCGACGGATGCGAGCTGAGACATGATCGATTCCTTCGTACTCAATAGGAGAACTCGCTGACCTTGAAACGACTGCTCGGGGGAGGTTCGACCGGTGTCATCGGCTCAGCAGGAAGCGCCGGTCGCGCGGGGGAGGCCGCGACCGGGGCAAATTTCGCCCCACGAACGATCTTCATCAAGCGTTCTTCCTTGGCGGCGATTTCCTTGAGCCGGCGCTGGATTTCCGTGTTTCGTCGCGAGGCACGAGCGACCTCACGCTCAAGCAGCAGCTTCTCGTTGGCCATGGCCGAAAGCTCGAGAAGGGCTCCTGCCGAGGTTCGGGACCGACGCTG
>JBKQMU010000128.1:0-36335 GCA_052146555.1 Isosphaeraceae bacterium | reverse complement strand
ACGGAGGACCGCTTGGGGAAACCCGACTACGGAATTACACCTCCTGACTGAGCTGAGCCCTGGTTCCGCGGCCAAGCTGGGAAACCAGTGCACGCCACGGAACGAGTGGGTCCGGGCAAGCCGGGTGCGGGAAATCTGCAAGCCCGGTTTGAAGAGGGCGGAGGCGGCGGGTTACACCGCCCCTCCGCTACTCGACTGGTCAATTTGCATTTTATCTGTGGCCATCTATCTGTGGCTGACATCTGTGGCCATCCATCTGTGGCCATCCATCTGTGGCTAATTCGCATTTCATCAGTGGCCATCCGCGGCATATTCGCATTTTATCAGTGGCGACATCTGTGGCAGCGTATCGGCATCGGGCATGACCCGGCCGATTAACTCGAGCTCCAACTTCTGACTGAACGGCAGTTTCATCGCCAAGGGCTTCAGCGGCATCATGAACTGGAGGCCAGGAAGCAACGCCGGGGGCAGTGCGGGCTGCTTGAGGAGCCCCCGGGGCAGCACGAAACCCGCTTTGGAAGCCCGGCTGTCGGCAGGCGCAGCGGGCGTTGCACTTGGGCTGGGTTCCGTGCTCGGGCCCGAGGGAATCTTCTTGGTCTGCGGGCTGGGCCGAGGCTCGGCCGAGTCGCTCGCGGATGGTTCGGCCTTTTCGTCGTCGGGTAGTGGGGGCAGGTCGGTTGGCGAGCCGTCGGAGTTATAGCCCTGAGGCAGCGATCGGCTGGGCAGGGGGGGGGTTGGCAGTCCCGGGATTGTCGGCGCCGGGCTGAGAGCCGGCCAGCCCGGGACCCTTGCAATTCTCGGCAGCAGTCCGGGAAACGCCGGCGCGGGGTCTTGATCGCCCTGCGACGTGAAGGCAGCCGCGACGACCTCAGCGCTCACAAGTGCCAGACGCTCGCGAACGATCGCCTTACCCTCCTTATCGGCAATAGTGTGCGGGCCGAAGCCGATCACTAGGATTTCGTCGCGAGGGATCAGCCACTCGCCGGCGATCTCCGCCCGGCCGATCTCCGGCACCTGGATCTGGGCCGTCCGAGACGTGGCGGCCCATGCCGTCACCTGGGGGGAGCAGGGTGGGGCCGATTTTTTTTGCTGGGCGGTGCAGGCCGACGCGCCGGCTCCGTGGCATTCGACAGCGATCGCGTCGTCGTCGAGACAGCAGTTCTGGTCCGACCGGGGGTGCCAGGCGGCTTTCTTGGCATCGCCGTCACGGCCTCGGTCAGGTCCTTGAGGCAGCACAGGATCGCTCAGACAAAGCGTATGAACCGCGCGGATGTCGGTGTCTTCGATCACCAGTTGGGCGAGGATGCCTTGGTCGATCGGCCGGCCGGAGACGGTGGCGGCCACGCCCTCACGGACGATTTCGGTCGTCTCCCGGGGTCCTTCGCCCTCACCTCTCCAGGCGACCTGGGTCACGAACGGGCGGTTCTTCCGCATCGTCATGTGAGCCGCCGCCTGAGCGACGCTTCTCAGCGTGGGCTTGGCGGTCTCGATCAATGTTTCCTGGGGCAGTGACTTGAAGAAGTCACGGGGCGCTGTCCACACGTTGACGCCGCCGCGGCTGGTCACCGGTTTGAGTCCGTGGCTGGCCGCCTCGCGCCACTGCAATCCGTGGACCTCGACGATCCGGAACTCATAGTTGATCTGTGGCCCTTCCGCGGGCGGTGCCGCAGCGCCGGCCAAACCGGCCAGCACCACCGCGAGCCATTGCAGCGCGACGCTCATGTGACGACCTCCTTTTCGTCCGATCAATCCATCCTCGGGCGTGAGGGTGCCCGGGCAGAGCCCTGTTCGGGCGGGATGATACGGTCGATCGGCCGGGACGTCAACGGCGGCTCTCGGCGGACGCGGCGGAGAGCTTGAGCCTTTTTCCTGAAATCTACAAGTCTTCAAGATCCGTGCTGGAAAGCTCGCGGCGCTGGTTGGCCGGTTTCCACGCTGGGATCGGGCTGCTCGGCGATCTCCGGTTCCAGCGGCTGCTCGATCCGCTTCTTGGCAAGACGATCCCTCGCTGCTAAAAGCGCGTCGTCTTCATCTTCATCGTCCTCATCGTCGAGGACAGGCCCTCTGGCGCCGCCTTTGCCGCGATATCCAGGGAACTCTCGCCGGGGCCGGTCGACTTCGATCTCGAAGCGGTCCAGACAGAAACGAAACAGACCGAGCGCGAGAAATCCGTAAATCGCGACGCTAAGGAGGCCCGTCTCGATGACGAGTGCGGAGCTTGGCCCGTAAGCGTGCCGATGTAGCAGGTCCGCCATCTCCGAAAACGACACAAGCGCGTAAGGCACGATCACGGGTGTGCAACCTGCAATCAGAAGGATGCTCGCGGGGCCGTGCCCGACCGGAATGCAGCACATCATGTAGCCGCCGCTCAGGATGACCAGGGTCACGATCGTAGTAGCGATCGCTCGCGCGGAGCTTTTTGATCGCAGAGAGAAATAGGTGCCCAGGACTGCGACGGAGACCAGACATGTCGAAGCGAGGGTGATCGTGGCCAGGAACCCCAGCGGGTGCACAGCGCCGCAGAATAGGCCGACCAGCCAGACAAAGAGCAAAGCTGCAAGCAGGCCCCGGACCCGCCAGAACGCTCCCAGGATCTTGGCCTGGATGATTTCACCCCCTTCCAAAGGCGTTGAGGTCAGGCTTGTCCAGGTGTCCTTCTCGCGCTCCATCGTGATGCCGGTCGCGGCCGATGCAGCCAGGAGCAGTCCCCCGAGGATATACAGGACCGCGGTGAAGATTCTCACGGCCACGTTCAGAGCGTCACGATCGCTCGAAGGTTTGGTCAAACCGTATCCATAGGTGAGCATCTCGAGAAATGCGGGAACGCCCATCACGACCACCCAGTAGCCCAAGCCCCCCACAGCCGCGGCCGCCATGGTGAAAAGAGCGATCATGCGGAAGAGGCTGGCGCCGGCGAGCGTTGCGCTGCACTCTTTCCAGAGCATGGGCGCATCACCGCAAGGCCGTCGCGGGAAGAACCGGCGCGGCTGCTTCACACTGGTGCCGTCCATCCAGCGAAAGCCGCGAAGGCGAGAGCCTTTTTCCACCGGCCGGAGACGGACTGTCGCCCAGAAGAGAGCAATCGTGCCGTAGAGAAGCTGAAGGCCGATCATCCAGAGGGCCGCCTCGGCCAGCGCGCCAGGCTGGAGGGAGAAGAAAAGGAGACTCGAAGGGCTGCTGCTTAAGATCCAGCTTATCAGCGGCCGAGCGTCGGTCAGTAAACTCGCAAGCGGTGCCAAGCTCGATCCCCGCGAGAAGGCCGAGACGATCATCTGTTCCAGAAGCGGCAAGAGCAGCCAGACGAGGACGAAGAGATACGCCCGCACGATCGCGTCTCGCGGCCGGGCCGAGAAGGTCGAGATGAAGATGCACGCGCCAGCCAGGAAGTAGAGGCTGGAAAACGAAGCTCCGCAATAGAGCCAGACGTGTTCGGGCTCAACCCCGCCTAAGAACATCGCGATGCTCAGAACCGGCAAAGCGAGTGCGATCAGCATGAACAGGTTGATCAGCCGGGCCGCCAGCTTGCCCAGGAGGATCTCCGCTCCGGAGAGAGGGCTGGCCAAGAGATAGGTGAGAACGTTGCGCTGGCGATCCTCGGCAATAGACCCGGCCACAAAGGCCGGGGTCAAGAGAACGATCACGCACCCTTGCAGCCAGGCAAGAATTTCAAAGATGCGTGACCCGATGGCGGCCAGTTCCCCGATGCTGTATTCGTCGCTCCCGTTCTGATGTGTTCGGTAATACATCCAGGAGCGCGAGCTGGCGACCAGCAAGTAGAGCAGGAACAAACCCAGCACCGTTCTGAGGGCGTAAGTACGGCGCCGCCGCGCGACGGTCCGCAGCTCGTGAAAGAAGACCGGACCTGGCAGCATCGGCGTGCCTCGCGCTCTCGAGTCGAGTGAAGTGCCTGGCGAACTGCCCGAGCCGGAGAGCAAATTGCTGGCAGGGGAAGACCGCGACCGAATCCACGATCGCTCTTTTGGTCGCTGGGTTCAACACCTTTCGGTGGCGCAACCGATATCCTTCGGAGAAAGGCGGCCCGCGTTGATTCTCGGGGCCGTCCCTTCTAAGATGACATCAGTTCAAGGCGACGACGGATTGCCGGAGAGCGACGGGGCCGGGGTGGAATCGGCGACCATGGCCTATCCCAAGGCTAGGGCGCCGCGAATATCGCGGAGGCGAAAAAGGGGCCAACCGATGGCGACGGATCTGAGGCTCAAGGAGTCGCTCCCCGCGATCACCGATCGAATTGTCGAGACCTACGAGGAATGCGGGGCAATCCATCACCTGGGACACTCCCCCTTGCCCAGCTATCGCGAGGTGGTCGAGATCTTGGGCGATCTGCACGAAATTCTTTTTCCGGGTTATGGCCGCCGCCAGAACCTGCACATCGGTAACGTCGCCTACCACGTAGGCGACCTTGTCGATAGCCTGCACGACCGCCTGATCGAGCAGATCGCGCGCGCCTTTCGCCATGATTGCCGGGCCCAAGATCTCGAAACGGACTTCGAGGCCAAGGCTCAGGGGATCGCCATTCAATTCTTGGAGAGTCTGCCGGAGTTACGGCGGGTGCTCGCCGACGACGCCCAGGCGGCCTTCGACGGTGATCCGGCCGCCAAGAGCTTGGACGAGATCGTCTTTTGCTACCCTGGGATGCTCGCAATCTCCGTCCATCGCTTGGCGCATGTCCTGCACGTGCTGGGCGTGCCGCTGATTCCCCGGATGATGTCCGAGTATGCGCACGGCAAGACGGGCATCGACATCCATCCCGGCGCGCGGATCGGCCATCGCTTTTTCATCGATCATGGAACGGGCGTCGTGATTGGAGAGACGACCGAGATCGGCGACGGCGTGAAGCTCTACCAGGGTGTGACCCTGGGCGCTTTGAGCTTCCCGCGCGACGAATCTACCGGCGAGGTCGTCCGCGGCTCGAAGCGGCACCCGACGATCGAAGACGAGGTGGTCATTTACGCCAATGCGACGATCCTCGGGGGCGAGACGATTATTGGCCACCATTCGGTGATCGGTTCGTCCGCCTGGTTGATGCGCAGCGTTGCGCCCTACACCACGGTCACCATCGAGAACCCGCGGCTGCGATATCGAGAGAGCCCCGACGTGCGTCTCGATGACGCTTACCCGGAGCGACTGAACTACCAGATCTAGCGTCGAACCGAAGCGAGCTTGCGGCCAATGATCGAGTCGGTTACGCCACGATCCGGAAACCGTGGAAGGTCAAGGAATAAGAGCCGCTGGCACGATGCGGTCGACTGGCCTGGAGCCCTCCCGAGCCGGCAGCAGGCCGATCCTCCACCGCTGTCGTGGGCGCTCTCAGGGAACGAGAGTTGCACATTCTGATTCTGCGTGACCGAAGCTCCGGCGGTTTCATTCGACTTTGCGGCCGCTTGGGCTGGGCACATCCTCGTCCTTTTTCTACGAGCCTGACGTTGGGCGCCCTGAGCCTGGCATCGCAACTTCAGAGGAGCCCGAACCTTGCCTCCCACAGCAAACTCAGTTTCGGAGCCGGCGTTCGAACCTCAAGGTCAGGCTGGGAAACAGTTTCAGTCTCACGGTCAACAGGTACCGCAGCGGAGGTTGCCGATCGGAGCCGATGTTCAGCCCGGCGGAGGCGTTCATTTTCGAGTCTGGGCGCCAGTCTGTCGCACGGTCGACGTCGTCATCGAGGAACCTGCTCGGGCTGGTTTCGGCGACACTTCGGATTCCGGTTCGGAACCCCTGAGGGTCCCCCTCCAGAACGAGGGCAATGGCTACTTCTCCGGCTTCGTGGCCGAAGCGGACAATTCTTCGCTCTATCGCTACCGGACCGACGGCGATAAGAGCTTTCCCGACCCGGCTTCGCGGTATCAGCCGAAGGGACCGCACGGGCCTTCCCAGGTGGTCGATCCTGCAAGGTTTCCCTGGACCGACGGCGAGTGGAAGGGGCTGGCGCTCGAGGGCCAGGTCTTCTACGAGCTGCACTTGGGCACGTTCACGCCCGAGGGCACCTGGAACGCCGCGGCCGCGAACCTCGAGCGGCTTATCGACTTGGGAATCACGACGCTCGAGATCATGCCCGTGGCCGAGTTCCCGGGCTCATTCGGCTGGGGTTATGATGGCGTCGATCTCTTTGCCCCCTATCACGTTTACGGCACGCCAGATGACATGCGCCGATTCGTCGATTGCGCTCATGCCAGGGGACTGGGGGTCATCCTCGACGTCGTCTACAACCATTTCGGTCCCGATGGTTGCTATGTCCACGCGTTCTCCGACCGTTACTTGCATCATGATAGGCCGGGCAATGACTGGGGCGACGCCTTGAACTTCGACGGGCCCGACAGTGGACCTGTTCGCGAATATTTCGTCGCTAACGCCGGCTACTGGATCTCGGAGTATCACCTCGACGGTCTGCGGCTCGATGCGACCCACGCCATCCATGACGCGTCGCAGCCTCACATCCTGGCGGACATCAGTCGTCACGCTCGCGCCGCAGCCGGCGGGCGTAGCATCATTCTGGTTGCCGAAAATGAGTCGCAGAATGTCCGGCTGGTCGGCGCGCTTGAGACCGGGGGATATGGGCTGGATGCCCTCTGGAACGACGACTTCCATCATGCCGCCCGGGTGGCTCTCACCGGGCATGCCGAGGCCTATTACTGCGACTATCGCGGCACAGCTCAGGAGCTGATCTCGGCGGTCAAATGGGGATATCTGTTCCAGGGGCAGCATTGCAAGTGGCAGCAAAAGCTGCGAGGGACCAGCACCCTCGGCGTGCCGGCCGCCCGGTTCGTCACATATCTTGAAAATCACGACCAGGTCGCCAACTTAGCGCGCGGGCTGCGGCTCAAGGATCTGACCAGCCCCGGGCGATACCGGGCCATGGCGACACTCTGGCTCCTCGCGCCGCAGACTCCGCTCTTCTTCCAGGGTCAGGAGTACGGCACCAGCCGGCCCTTCGTCTACTTCGCCGACCATGCCGACCCTCTGGGCAGCCTGGTGCGCGAGGGCCGCAAGAAAGAGCTCGCGGGCTTCCGCAGCACGACCCTCGCCGAGCTTGAAGACTTCATTCCCGATCCGACGTCTCCCACATCGCTCTCCGAGTCCAAGCTCGATGTTCCGGCGGGGTATCGCGACCTGCCACTATTCAATATTTTTCGCGATCTACTCGCGCTGCGCCGCGATGATCGGGTGTTCCGGCAGCAGAAGAGCGAAATGATCCATGGCGCCGTGCTCGGTCCCGAGGCTCTGGCGGTGCGCTACTTCGGCGGCTCAGGCGGAACGCGCCTGATTCTCGTGAACCTGGGGCGCGACCTCTATCCGACGCCGAACTCCGAGCCGCTCCTTGCACCGCCGGCCGACGCTCAGTGGTCGGTCCTCTGGTTCAGCGAGCACCCGAAATACGGCGGCTCGGGCATCGCTCCTCTGGAGCCAGATCAACCGTGGAGGCTCTCAGGACACAGCGCATTGGTGCTGGCTACCGAGCCAGCTCCGGATCGGCCCGAAGAACCGGCGATGGGCTCGACCCGGGCGAATGACTTCGATATTCATCCCTCGATCCGCGATCAGCGCGGGGAGGGGTGAGCCGAGCCCCGATCAAGTCGAGAGAAGCTCAGCTCAAAAGCAGCGCAACCGGGAAAGCGGCGAAGAGCTCGCCGGCTGCAAGGACCGTCGCGTCCCGCCGGGTTGAGGTTTTGAGCTCCTCGCCAGTGAAGATATCGTGGAAGACTGTGCCCGGACTTACTCCCGGCAGCTCCAGCTCGGTGTCCTTCCAGACCTCTAGCCCCAGCGGCATCTGGCATGGTTCGACGAGCCGCGTGGTGAGGCGAGGCACGGCGACCACCGCGGTGCGGGCACCGTCATGACGCAGGAACCCGAAGAGGCTGTCTTGATACTGGCCGCGGGAAAGAGCGGGCTGGTATAGACCGGTCGAGAAGAGCTCTGGCATGTCGCGTCGGGCCGCCAGCGCGCGAGTGTGCACATAGAGCTTGATGCGCCCGTCGGCGGGATTCTTGATCAAGTCGGCGGTCAGCTCGAGTAGTCTCGTCGAGCCTGAGATCAAATCTGCCAAGAGCCTCTTGCGCAGGTCGTAATCGACGGGGTGGCGGTTGTCCGGATCAACGAGGCTAAAGTCCCAGATCTCGGTTCCTTGATACGTGTCGGGAACCCCAGGCGAGGCCAGCTTCAGAAGCGTCTGGGATAGCGAGCCGAGCATCCCGTGGTGGCTGACGAACCGCTGAAATTCCAGGAAATCTTCCAGGAATTTACGATTGTCTGCGGGGTCGAGCACCGCTGATACGAACTGCTCGATGGCCTTGTCATAGTCGGGGTCGGGGTTTTGCCAGGAGCTGTGGACCTTGGCCTCGTAAATCGACTTGGCCATGTAGGCGCGCATCCGGTCCTTGAACGTGTTTCGACCTGTCTCGTCGAGAACTTCCAGCGGCCAGGCGCCCAGAAGGTTCTGGTAGAAAAAGTACTCTTCGTTGCGGTCGGGAGCTTCTCGCTCCTCGATGGTGCGGCGATGCCGCTGGTTCAGCTCACTCCATCGCTCCACAGCGCTCCACCAACGATCCGGAACCTCCGACAAAACGCTGATTCGCGCCCGGACGTCTTCACTACGCTTCGTATCGTGGGTCGAGAGCGGCGTGAGGGCGGTGGGAAACCTCGCGGCTCGCTCGGTGTTCCAGCGGTGGACTGCTTCAGGATCGAGCCCGAACCGGCCCGGATCGCCGCCGACCTCGTTGAGTGAGACCATGCGGTTGTAGACGTAGAAGGTTGTGTCTTCGAGCCCCTTAGCCATGACCGGAGCGGTCACCTGCTGGAACTTGCCGGCGAATTCGGCTGGGGCCAGTCCATCCTCCGGCGCGCTCCCGCTCGAGCTGACCTGGTCGAGTAAAACATCGCGCAGAAAGCGGAAAATCGCCCTGCTGGTCATGGGGTTGCGTTGCATCGCCGAGCGGACCGCGCGATCGACGAGCGCCCGGTCCTGCTGGCTGACTTGCGCACCGGTGATGTACGACCGATACACAGGAAACGACGCGATCACCTCTCGCAGAGCGTTTCGCAGCGCGCTTTGCGTGAAATCACGCGACCGCCGGTCGCGCAGGGCGATGCGCTCGAGCTGATACGCCAGCACGTGAAGCTCGCTGGCCAGGGAGACCTCGAGAATCAGCAGCTTCTTCTCGCGGACGATCTCGCGGTAGGGTCTTGGATCGCCGATCCAGTCGCGGTACCGGTTCGTGAATTCGACGGCGTTTGCACTCTCGACGAACAGTCCGCACAGGCGGTTGAGCGCATCGTATCCGGAGGTTCCCTGAGTGTCCCAGTCTTGGGGGAACGGCTCGTCATAGGCCAGGATCTTCTCGACGACAACGTAAAGCCGGGCCAGCTTCAGGCGGTCCTCCGGCTGGTTCAGAAGCTTGCGGACCTGGGGCTCGATTTCATCCCAGGCAATCGACTGTCCCTCAAGGCTTTCGTCGTGGAGCTTGCGGGCGACCGCCAGCACGAAGGCCTGCTGGAGCCGCTGCAAGTAGATCTTGGGGTCAAGCAAGCCGTCGGGGTGGTCGATCCGCAGTCCCGTGACACCGTAGCGGGCGACGATCTCCAGCACCAGCGCGTGGGTGGCGCGAAAGACGTCTTCGCGGTCACAACGCAGTGCGGCCAAGCTGTTGACGTCGAAGAAACGCCTGTAGTTGATCTCGTCCTGGGCGACGCGCCAGTATGCCATTCGATAAGGCTGGGACGCCAGCAGCGAATCGAGCGCATCGAAGCTGTGTGGATCTCCGGGTGTTCCGTTTAAGCGGTCCAGGGCCCCGCCGACAGCCACCTCGATGGCGGGCTGGCCCGCGGCCAGGGTGCCAATCCGCCGCTTGATGACCTCTTTCTCGCGCTGCCGCTCGGCGATCCGGCCGGGATCGGTCTCGGTGTGCGCTGGGAGATTGCGGATGGCCGTCAAGACGCTCTGAAACTCGAGTACGGCCTCGTGGTCGGTCCCCATCGCCGTTTTGATCGCCTCGGTGGCGGGCTCGAGGACTACGCCGTAGCTTCCCGGGTCAAGCGGGAAGCGGCTCTCGTGATACTGGACAAAAAAAGCCCCGCCTTCGCGCACCAGGCGGAGCTCGCCCCGCTCGAGGATTTCGCCGAAAAGATCGCCCAGGAAAGGCACGAGCACGCGGCCCCGGGTTTCAGGCCGGGTAGGTGCTGTCCAGTCGATGTCGAAAAACTGGGCATACGGCGAGGCTTGCCCGTTCTCCAACACATCGTTCCACCAGAGGTTTTCGTTGCCCAGAATGCCCATGTGATTGGGTACGACATCCATGACCAGCCCCAGGCCGTGCTGGCGGAGGGCTTGCATCCAGGCGTCATGATCCTCAGGGGTTCCGATCTCGGGATTGAGCTGTGAGTGGTCGGTGATGTCGTAGCCGTGCGTGCTGCCGGGCGCGGCCTTGAGATAGGGCGACGCGTAGCAGTCGGAGATGCCCAGGTCGGCGAGGTAGCCGGTAATTGCCGCGGCCTGCTGGAATGTAAAACCCGCGTGAAGCTGGATGCGATAGGTCGCCCGGGGAGCTGACCGGCGCCCCTTGATCTCCTGGGCGGTTCGGGCCAGAAGCTCCTTCGCCTGGGCCAGATCGGCGCGCTCGTTGGGCACAACTTGTTCGTGCAGAGCCACCGCGGCCGTGACGTCCGGCGCAGCGGTGGCGACGACGGTCGAGCTCGGATTCATGATCGGTACTCCAGGGCCCAAGCCAGCGTGCTCACTCCCAGTTGGGAGCGTGCTGCACCGGTGGAAGGGGACGAGCTGGCTTGCGCGCTTCGCGCCGCAGAGCTTCGACCTCGGATCGAGAGGCTGGCCGGCTGATCTCCTCCGACTCGACACGGGTGAACAGTAGCGCCAGCGTTCGGTCGTGCAACTCGTAACTTTCGCCAGGGCGGTGTAGATCGTTCACATCGTCCTCTTGTGATGTGTCCAGCACGCATTGCCAGATCTGCCCCTCGCGAGTCTCGGGCAGGACAAATTTTATCGCCTCGTGGTGGGCGTTCAGCAAGATCAGCCCGGTATCATCCTGGATCGGCTCGCCGCGCTCGTCCATGTCGCCTATGAGGTCGCCCGCCAGACGGACGCCCAGGCACTTAACGAAGCCCCCCTCCCAGGCTTCGTCCGACATCTCTTTGCCAGAAGGCTCGAAGAACGAGATATCCGTGATGCCCGATCCGCGCAGCGCTCTTCCCTGGAAAAACTTGCGACGCTGGAAGACGGGGTGCTCGCGCCAGATCCGGCAAACCTTCTGGGTGTATCGCAGGAATCGCTGCTGACGCTCGTCTAAGTTCCAGTCCAGCCAGGTCAGCTCGTTGTCATGGCAGTAGGTGTTGTTGTTGCCTTGCTGGGTGTGACCGATCTCGTCGCCGGCTGAGAGCATGGGCACGCCCTGTGAGAACAGGAGCGTGGCCAGGAAGTTCCGTCGCTGGCGATCGCGCAGGGCCAGGATTTCCGGCTTGTCGGTCGGTCCCTCCACGCCCCAGTTCCAGCTATCGTTATTGCTCGAGCCGTCGCGGTTTTCTTCGCCATTGGCCTCGTTGTGCTTGTCGTTGTAAGAGACCAGATCCGCCAGCGTGAACCCGTCGTGGCAGGTGATGAAGTTGATGCTGGCGTGAGGCGCACGGCCGGTCTGCTGGTACAGATCGCTCGAGCCGGCCAGCCGGGTCGAGAACTCGGAAACGCCGCCGCCGTCTCCTTTCCAGAATTTCCGGACGTTGTCGCGATACTTGCCGTTCCACTCGGTCCAGAGCACCGGGAAAAAGCCGACCTGATAGCCGCCCGGACCGACGTCCCAGGGTTCGGCGATCAACTTCACTTGCGAGATGATTGGATCCTGATGGATGATGTCGAAGAAGGCCCCCAGCCGGTCGACTTCGTAGAGCTCTCGCGCCAGTGTGCTGGCCAGATCGAAGCGGAACCCGTCGACGTGCATCTCCGTGACCCAGTACCGCAGGCTGTCCATGATGAGCTGGAGCACCTGCGGATGCCGCATGTTGAACGTGTTGCCGCAGCCGGTGAAGTCCATGTAATAGCGTGGGTCCTCCGCCAGCCGGTAGTAACTGGCGTTGTCAATGCCCCGGAATGAGAGCGTGGGGCCAAGCTGGTTCCCCTCGGCTGTGTGATTGTAGACGACGTCGAGGATCACTTCGATACCCACCCCGTGCAGCGACCGCACCATCATCTTGAATTCCCGGACCGTCGCGTCCGGGTCGGGGTCCGTCGCGTACCTCGGGTCCGGCGCGAAGAATCCGAGGGTGTTGTAACCCCAGTAATTGACGCGCCCCTTCTCGGTCAGGAAACGGTCATCGACATGGTAATGAACCGGCAAGAGCTCGACGGCGGTCACGTGCATCGCCCGCAGGTGCTGGATGGACGCTTCGGAGGCCAGTCCGGCGTAGGTACCGCGCAGTTTCTCGGGCACTCCGGACAAACGCTTCGTGAACCCCTTGACGTGGACTTCGTAGATCAAAGTCTTGTGCCAGGGAACCATGGGAGGGCGATCATCTCCCCAAGTGAACGCCGAATCGACGACGGCCGCCAGCGGCGCAAAGGCGACACTGTCGCGGTCCTCCAGCGTCAAGTCGGCGTCGGGCTCGTTGAGCTTGTACGCAAACAGCGAGTCATCCCATTTCAGGTCCCGGCCGATCGCCTTGGCGTAGGGGTCCAAGAGGAGCTTCTTGGGGTTGAACCGGTGTCCTTTCTTCGGCTCGTACGGACCGTGCACACGGTAACCATAATGCTGACCGGGAAGAATGTCCGGAAAGTAATTGTGCCAGACCTGCGCTGTTTGTTCGCTCAACGGAATTGTCACATCGTCTCCGCCGGTTCCCTCGACGTCGAACAGGCAGAGCTCGACTTTTGTCGCGTTCTCGGCGAAGAGGCTGAAGTTGACCCCAGCTCCGTCCCACGTGGCTCCCAGTGGATAAGGTCGACCAGGCCATATACGCATTTGGTTCTCCGTCGAGGACATACCTGCGACGTCGGATGACCCCCGCGCGGTTCACCGTTCGTCTGTTGGTTTGATCGGCAATCGCGCATGTGCAATTTTTGTGCCAACGCCTGCAAGGCCCACGACGCGAAATGTGACGGCAGATCGCTGTGGCCTTATTTCCGGTGTGCGGCACGCCGGGGCGCCGTGTCATCGTCGCGTGCAACACCGGCACCTCGTTTGCACTTTATACATCGTATGAGCAAGAAAGTTTCCGACATGCAAATTGTATGAGCAATAAAGTTTCCGACGTGCAAGTTGACGGGTTACCTGTCCCTACACCGAACGCTGCACGGTCGGCGACGTGAGCGTGAACGGGCCGGTGGAAACCCCGCGGGCAGGGTCGTGTAGACCAGCTCGACTCTCGATCAAGGGAGCTTTTCACGCCGGCGGCTTTCACCGCGATGACGCCATCGCTCAACGAACCTCTGGTAATCCTCCGGCGTGTCGATGCCGATGCTCGGTTCTTGAACGATTCCGACGGCGATCGGGTATCCGGCTTCGAGTACCCGAAGCTGCTCGAGCTTCTCAGCGGCTTCGAGCGGGGATGCGGGCAGGCTGCCGATGGAGAGAAGGAAGTCGCGGCGATAGGCGTAAAGTCCCAGGTGCAGGAAGGCCAGAAGAGGGTCCGCCGCGGTTTCAGTCACCTGCAGGCCGTCGCGATAGCAGGGAATCGGGCTGCGCGAGAAATAAAGCGCGCGGCCGCGGCGCGAGCAGACGACCTTCACGCACGAAGGGTCACGATAGACAGCCTCGTCGCGTATGGGCGTCGCCAGCGTGGCCATGGGCGCTTCGGGATCGTCTTCGAGGAGCCTCACGAGGCGGTCGATCGTCTCGCCCGCGATCTCCGGCTCGTCGCCCTGGATGTTGACGATGATCCGAGCTTTTTTGATTTGCGCGGCGACCTCGGCGACGCGGTCGGTGCCAGTCGAGTGATCGGCCCGAGTCATCATGGCTTCGCCGCCAAAGCCCGTCACGGCGGCGGCAATCCGCGGGTCGTCGGTGGCCACGATGATTCGCTCTAGCGATTTCGCCTGTTGTGCGGCCTCCACGACGTGCCGGATCAGGGGCTTCCCGGTTTCGGATAGAAGGGGTTTGCCGGGGAGTCGGGTCGAAGCGAACCGGGCCGGGATCACGGCGACGGTTTTCATTTTTCGAGGCGATCTCCATTGGAGAGGGAACCGATAGAAGGGGCACCGCTGGGGACCCTGTCCCGGGCGGACCACAGGGGGTCGCCTTCACTCTAGAGTGTCCCATGATGGGGCACAAGGTAGAGTGACCGGGTCCTCCAGTTGGAGCGCTTCGCCACCCTCCCGGCCAGCTTGAGGCAGCTGGCGGGCGTGGGCCGGATAGGACCGGTGCGATGGGAGTCGCGCCGGGGAGCGGGTCTCGCGTGAGCCTGCTCCAATGGGGCCGGGTGCAATGATTCCGCCCGGTTCGCTAGAGGAGTTTGTTCTCGAATCGCCGTCTCCGGGAGTGGTCGAGGAGTATCCCCGACCACTTATCGCGCACCGGAAAGCTGTCGATTCTCCACGCTCGGGCCGAAGGTCCGGAGGCGTGCCGGGAACCGGCTGCGCTGGCTGATTGGCCGGCGCCATGCCGGATTTGCTCCCTCACCCCGCCGCCGGTTGCCCCTTCGCACCGAACCACCTTGTCACACGCTCTGCAGACCTTACCCGACTAGCAATCGGGCCGGGGTCTCCGGGTGCCTTGCGCCTGCCGGACCAGACCGGCCCGCGCGTGGCACACGCCATGGAAGGGGGGCGTCAACAACCGATTCGCGGGGCGGCCTAAGCCAATGGCATGGCGGCCGTCTGGGGAGATTCGATTCATGGCATTGACCCAGAACCGAAGAGGCAGCCGCGCGTCCTTGCTGAGCCATCGCCCCGGGGTCGAACATCTTGACGAACGATGTCTGCTGTCGACCGGTGTCGGCCTCGCCCTACCTCATCACGCCCACCTTTCTCTTCATCTTTCCACCGCACCCCCGAGCGTCTCATCTCATCTGAAAACACATCTGTTTGATTCGGTGCGATTCGGCTCGGTCAACACGAGCAGCCTGCCAAGAATTCATTCCACGGCAAAGCTGGAGCGTCCGGCCGGGACTCTCACGACGGGCAACCCGGGGAGCTATGATTCGATCATCGGAGCCTCGGCTACGCGTGCTGCCTACGGCGTCTATGGCACCGGCTCCACGGTCGCTGTCATTGACACCGGGATCGACTACAACAACCCGGCCCTCGGGGGCGGGCTCGGACCCAATGCCAAGGTGATCGCCGGCTATGACTTCGACTCCAACTCGCCTGATCCCATGGCGACCACGTCCCAGCATGGAACGGCCGTCGCCGGCCTGATCGGTTCCAGTGATCCCCAGAGCCCCGGAGTCGCGCCGGGGGTCAAGATCGTGGGCCTGCGCATCACCGGCGCCGATAACACAGCGCAGCTCAGCAACATCGCCCGGGCCCTCCAGTGGGTGGTCGACAACCATGCCAAGTACAACATCACGGTCGTCAACATCTCGATGACTGACGGCGGCAACTATGCCCATAACTGGTTCGCGCAGGATGGCGGAGCCGGCCAGCAGATCACGACGCTCATCGGCCAGCTCGGGTCGATGAAGATTCCCGTGGTGGCCGCGACCGGCAACAGCTTCAACGGTGCGCAAGGGGAAGGGTTCGTCTCGGTCGTCAGCGGCGTCATCAGTGTGACGGCGACTGACCTGAACGGTAACCTGCTTTCCAACGCCCAGCGCCTGGGCGCATCGACCGGCTCAGGCACGATGACTGACCTGGCCGCTCCCGGGGAGGGCCTCACTGCCCCCACCGGCGACAGTGGCAGCTCGACCGTCGAGGGAACGAGCTTCGCCACTCCACTGGTCAGCGGCGCCGTTGTCCTGCTTCAGCAGATCTATCAGTCGCGATTTGGAACCTTACCGACGGTGCAGCAGGTGACAAACTGGCTCGAGCAGGGCTCCAATCCCATCCACGACCCTGTGACCGGGCTGACGATCAACGGCCTCGATATCCTGAAAGCTGCAAGCCTGATCCCCTCGACAGGCTCGAGGACGGCCGCTGCCGCCACGGCACTCGTCAACCCGATGGCAACGGTTTCGATCTCAACGGCCCACACGATCTCGATCCACTCGAGCACCGCGGTCACCGTTCCGGTCTCTTATGTTCCGGCCATGGTCACACAGGAGCCGGCATCGGCTCAGCCGGCGTCGCAGTCGTCGACCCCGGCGCCTCAGGCCGTCTCATCGTCTGCGCCTGTTGCACCGGCAACGCAACCTGCTGCGTCGTCCAGTGAGCCGTCGACCTCGTCGTCGCCGACTCCGCAGGTCGAGCTCTTCGTCAACGGCCATCAAATAAGCACAATCGGTTCCTCGACCCAGAGCCTGGTTCCCGCGCTGGGCCAGGGCAGCCTGAACGCATTGTTGAAAGCGATGAGTGCCTGGGCGGCCGGAGGCGGAAGCAGCCAGTCGGGCACCTCCGGCGCCAGTAATGTGCAGATCTGGAGTGCAACGACCGGCCAGTAACAGTGGGGCGAGCGTAAGACGCGTGATCGATCCCGAAGGCGTCGCATCGCTCGCCCACCGGCGTCACGATTCAAGTAATCCAGAAGCCCCGCGTCCCCTGAGGAGGGGAAGAACGCCGGGGCTTTCCATTTTGGCGGCCGAGCGGGCCGGGCCGATAGCGAGGGAGGCAGGATGTGGGCAATGATCAGAGGCGCTGGCACTTGCAAGATGTGGTCACGACACTCAGAACTGCGATGATCAGAGGCGCTGGCAGCGGCATCGGCAGGGGAATCGCCAGGACGCTTGATTCCCTGGCACCGCGGCTGGCACTCAACGACCGCGACCTCGGCGGTGCGTTTCCTGGTCGAACTCGATCCTCGTGCGCGAGTGCCGGAATTGGTCATCACGCCCACGGTTGATGATTTTTGCTAGAAATTAGGTGTAGACCTCACCGGGTACAATCTCGCCGATTTCGTACTCGTTGAATTCCCTGTATAAGACGTGGCGGAAGAGCTTGCTCTCGGTTTGAAGCGCCGCGGGCGGACCGACCTCCTCGACCCGGCCGTTGTGCAGCAGGATGATCTGGTCCGCGGAACGAATCGTGGAAAGCCGGCGCGGCAGCAAGAGCATCGTACGACCGCTGGCCAGCCGGTTGACAGTATCGTCGAGCAGACTCCTCGTGTCCTCGTCGATCGCACCGCTGGGTTCTTCGACGATGACGATTGACGGGTCGTGCAGGTAGGCCCGCGCCAGGGCAACTCGGAATTGCTCGTCGGGTTTGAGGTGATGACCCAGAGGGCCGATAATCGTTTCGTAGCCGTGCGGCAAGTCTTTGATGAACTGGTGGGCGTGGGCCAGCTTGGCCGCCTCGATCACACGGGGCAGGCCGTTAAGCGGATCGCCCATGCCGATATTTACCATAACCGAGTCGGTAAACACGAGATCGGCCTGAAGCACCATGCTCACCTGGGCGCGGGTGGATTCCAGCGACACCTCACGCAGGTCGTGGCCGTCGAGCATGACCCGTCCTTCCTGGGGGTCGATGAGCCGAGGGATCAGGCACGCGAAGGCCTGCTTCGAGTCTTCATCGAGTCCCATGATGACGGTCCGCGAGCCGGCGGGGATCTCGAGGGAAAGCTGCTCCAGCAGGGTTCGGCCGGAGCGGCTCTTGAGCGTTAGGTTTTCGAGCGTAATATGGTCCTTGACCGCTCCCAGAAAGTGCGCCCCTAGGGTCTGGTGCAATTCCGGTGAACGCTCCAGGAACTCGAAGACCCCGACGGCCGAGCGGTCAGCCTGGCGGATCGCGAGGCGGAGCTGGAGCCCATGGGTGATCGGATACGCCAGCCCCGCCAGGGCCGCAAGCAGCACCAGCATGGTGGCGAATGACATTCGCTCGCGAATCAGCACGCTAAGACCGAGGAGCCCCAGTGCCAGAACCACCGCCGCACCGTAGAGCAGGACCGTCGTCGAGCTGAGGCTGGGCTCGGTGACGATCCGCCGTAGATCGGCTTCGCGAAACCGGTCCAGATGCTCCTCGAACCGCTTGCGATCGTAGGCCTCAATGCCGTGCACGCGCACCGTCCGCAAGAGCCCTAGGTCTTCATGCAGCAGACAGAGGTTTACCGAAACATCTCGCAGCGCCGCTTCCTGCACCTCGCGGGCGTCGCGGTCCAAGAACCGCGACGTCAGACCGACGAGCAGCCCAAGCGATGCAAGGAAGAGGGTCAGGATCGGCGAGGCCAAAAGCTCGATCAAAATCAAGCCGGCCCCGAAAATCCACATCCGGGGGTTGAAATCGATGTCGGCAATCAGGCCGTCGCTGATGTCGTTAACCTCGCGCGTCCAGATATTGACGACGGTCCCAAACCCCTCGGTGGGCAGCGATGACTGCCCCAGCCGGTACATCTGACGATGAATCTGGTGCCGCAGGGTCGTTGCCACGTCGGTCGCCGCTTTCGCCATGGCGAAGCGCCGCCACTGGGTCAAAAGCGACAGCGCTACCAGGAACAAAAGGCCGGTTGCCAGGAGCGTCGTGTGCGCCCCCAGGTTGTTTCGCAGCGGGGTCAGCACCGCCGAGACACGATCAACGACCCATGCCCCTGCGCGATGGACGGGGTTGGTGCTGAGCAAGTTGTTGGCAACCAGAGGAAAGAGGCCCGTGTTGCGGAAGCGAAAATATTCGCCGTCAGCTTCTGCATGGCCGTGAACCCATTTCGGCAGGCGCTCGGCCGCGGCCTGAGGAAACCGCGCGTACCCACGCGCTGCCAACAGCGCCAAAAAAAGGCAAAGGATTGCTACAAGACCCAGCAGCAAGAACGCCTCGAGAGCGCCCAGCAGTCGGGCTACCACGAAATCATGACGAGAAGCCAGGAGCATCCGTGCCCGCCGATAGGCGTCGGCTCTCATTCGTGAGCTCCCCCGACTTCAGAACCGTGCGGATCAGGCGAGGTCCCGATCTTCGAACAGCAGGAACGCGAAAAGCAACGCTGCTCCACTGTACAACACGCAATAACCCAAAGCGGGCAAGACGTAGCCAAACCAGGGGATGAGGGCGCCGGTGGATATGGACGGACTGGCGTTGAAGAACTCCAGCGACGGCAGCGCCCACGCGAACAGCCTAGCCATGAAGGCGACCAGCTCGTTGACCTGGTTCTGCGAGGTGGCCTCGACCAGCACCGGACTCAAGTGACCCAGGAAAAAGATCGCGATGCAAACGATGAGATTGACGAGCATGGGCAGACGCGTCGAGATGGCAATGCTGATGGAGGTCAGAATTGTCACCTCGAAGAAGCCGAGCACCAACCCCGGCAGGACCTGCGTCATCTGCGCAACTCGCTTGGCGTTTTCGGCGACGCCGCCGGCTGACTCTCGCAGATCGTAACCGTACTTATACCACAGCCCTCCAGCAAAAAGGACGCCCAGAAGCACGTACAGCACCAGCACTCCCAGCTCGATCCCCAGAAACTTGCCGATGATGAATTGACGGCGATTGATCGGCTTGGAGAGCAAGGTGATCGCGGTCTTGCCCTCGATCTCCTCGGCGACCGTTGAACTGGCCGTCAGCAGCGAAAGCAGCATGCATGCAAACGAGATCGTCGTGAGTCCCGTGTCCTTATACATCTTGATGTCTTCGCCAAACGTGAAGTAGGGAACGAAGATCGTGGCGACCAGAAGCGCGCCGGCAAACACGGCCATCACGAAGAAGGCGGGCTGCCGGATTGTTTCCTTCGCCGTAGCCAAAGCGATAGTCAATGATTTCATGGTCCTACGCGTTGTCCCCGCAAGAGGAGAAAATCAGCGATGAAAAATCATGGTGCCGCTCGACGAACCCGAAGCGGCGTCGGTTTGTCGTCGGGTGCTCTCAGACTCAGAAGCGAACTGTAAACCCGACCAGAGGCGGGTCGTCGGGCTGCTCACGATCCGAAGTCATCTCGCGGATAAATCCGCCCATCTCATTCTGCACGGCCTGAAGCAAACCATCAATCTCGGCCGGATCACCTTCAGCCAGCAGCTCGACGCGGCCGTCGGCAAGATTGCGGACGTAACCTGCCACATCGAAACCGCCAGCAAGCCAGCGGCAGGTGGCGCGAAATCCAACGCCTTGAACCCGGCCCGAATACACGACGCGGCGTCGCTCAAGTGGCATGAAATCACGCGAAAGTCAGTGAGCCACGGGTTCGTTGTTCTCACCAGATCGATTGCGGACCCGCGCCATCGGTCTGTGGGTGTCATCCTAGCGGACAGCGACGATTTCGAGCAAGGCCCGCGGGCCCGCCAGTGGGCAGGTGGCAGCGGGCAGTCGGCAACGAGTAGTGGGTGGCAGAGACCGCATTGCGGATCGCGCCGGGTGCTACGCTCACGTCCGCGTGAGCGTGCCGGGCAAGCTTCCAGGCCAAGGCACGCGGGACACGCTTGCTCTGGCGCAAGCGTGGCATCCGAGACAATCGATCGCTGCCTTCTAATCGCCACCCGCCGCCGACTGCGTACCGCCCCGTTACAACCCATTCAGCTCGACCCGTTCGATCGTGGCCGTTGCGGCCTGGATGGGCAGCAAGAGCGAGCGTGTTGGACCCACTCCCAGACCCTCAAAAGGCACAGACGGAGCGCCTGCCGAGCTGCCGGCCTTGACCTGTGCACGGACCAGCGTGAAGGGGAGGTGGTTGTCGAGTTTCAGGATCGTGCTTCCGACGGTCTTCCGGACGGGTCTGACGGTGACGAATTCGGCGGCGATGGCCCGGTCCAGCGCGCGTGAGACGGCCTGGCCATCGAGCACGGCCAGCGAAGTTGCGTCGTAGAATATTGCCTTGCCCAGCGGTACCCACCGGTCGGAGACCGCGCAGTAGCTGACACTGATCCGGCCCCGCGTCTCACCGATCTTGCTCTCGGTCAGAACAACCTTGATGTAGAGGGCAGGGGCCGTCGAGTCCGGCAGCTCGCCGTTCCTGACAACGCGGGCCGGGAGTCCCAGCAGGCGGTAGCTCTCGATCTGGTCGTTGAGCCTCTGGGCGTCGTTGGCCAGAGCACCGTCTGCCTGAATCCGGACGAACAGCCGTCCTTCCGACAGTGCGGCCGGCTCGACCAAGTCTGAGCCCGTCGTGGCGTCCAGGACATCGACGAATCGGGCGGCCAGCGCGATCTCGGCCTCGTTCATCACGTTGCCAGCCTGCGCAGCCATCGTCTCGAAGGAAAGATCGCTGCACAAGTGCCACATCACGGCCTGCGCTACCCCCTGGCTTGTGCCCAAGCGGTACAGACTGCGCAAGCCTTTGCGCACTCGCGGGTTGGTGGTGTAATCATCGACAACCATGAGGGTGAGCGTGTCGCTCGAGGTGGGCGCTGGCAGCCCGTAATTCAGGCAGACGCCGGGGACGGAAAGCTCCAGTGTCTCACCGGCCGGTACGGTAACCGATGGCTTGTCGGCCACCGCTCCGAGCTTGACGGACTGAAGCCCCTCGGGCCGGCCCGTGGCAAACTCCCCGAAACCGCCGGGACGGTTCGAGACCGCGCCTAAGCCAATGCTCTGCATCCCGCGGCCCTGTTCCGCGGTCGCCGAGGCAACGAGTCCCGCCGGCAATACGACGTTCAGCCGCTTTTGGGACGTATTACGAATCGTGAGATGAACGCGATCCTGGCCCTGGCCGCGGGCAACGACACTCAACTCGCCCGCCTGGCTTGCCTTGAGCAGATCAACCGTCTGGGTGACCACCTCGGCAGGTGCCGTGGTTGGTTCGGAATCATCGAATCGAGGTGATTGGGCCGGCGCCTGAAGCGGTGCCAAAATGAGGACGCCGCTGAAGAGGCCCAAGGCCGACCAGGCCCGAACCTGGCAAAGGTGTCGCCACAGCATTGTGTAGGACCTTTCTGGACAGGGCCGTTATTGATGGCGTCACCACGCCCACCTCCCGGGCCCGTTTCTGCTCGTCCGAAGTCAGGGAGTGAAAAGTCGGCTCAACGCGGCGCTTCTTTCCTGCCGAGACGACTCCCGGCGCCGGGTTATTCGAACCGTCTCACCTCTAGTATTTCGGCAGCGATCGATCCGCGTTTCAATCGATCTGCGGTTTCTAGCATTTTGGTGGCCGGCCGGTGCGCTGCCCGGAGATGCTCTTCAATGACCCAGCCCATTGACCGGACTGCCTCGCCAGCATTAATTTAAGAGAGCCCAAATGATGGTCGCATACGGGGTACGGAGCGCGAAAATTCATGAGCTTCGGCGAGGATGACGGCGGCAGCGAAGTCGAACTCGAGACCTTGCACGGTCGCAACTGGCCCACGGTTACGCAATTCTCGGTCTTCCTCGAGAACCGCGTCGGCCAGTTGATGGAGGTCGTGCGGCCGTTCCAGGGCACCAAGGTCAAAATCATCGGGCTGACGATCTCCGACTCCGCGGACTGTTCGATCATCCGGCTCATTCTCAGCCATCCCGAGCAGGGCCGGGAAGTCCTGGCCTTGAGCAAGCACGCGTTCGCCGAAAATGAACTGGTCGCAGTCGAGCTCTCGACCAGCCCCAATGCCCTGGGCGAACTTTGCATGGCGCTTTTACAGGCTGAGATCAATATCCATTATGCTTATCCTCTGATCGTTCACCCCCGCGGCCGCCCGGCCGTCGCCATGCATATCGACAATACCGAGCAAGCCAGCAACACGCTGCACGAGATGGGTTTCGAGATTCTCTGCGAAGCCGACCTGGCAAGCTGAAGCATGACGCCTGGCGGGTGCCTCGTCATGCGCCCTCTGGCTGATCGGGCACCAAAGCTTCGGGACGATCGCTGGCCAGCTCGAACTGAGCCGACGGCCCGTCGATTTGGTGGACCTGGCCCGATTTCACCATCTCCAGGGTCCACGCGTCGGCCTGTTCACGCATAAGGCCCAGCGGCCGGTAGAGCGCCTCGACATCGCCACTGGAAAACGAGCGAGGCAGAATCTCGAGGCCAAACTGGCGCTCGAGCAGGCCGCGGCGAAGCCAGTCTTTCGCCCGCTCGAGAATTTGGTCGTGATCGAACGCCAGAGAAAGGTCCTCGTCGAGCCTGATCCACTCCGCATGCTCTGCGTCATCGGAACCTTTGATCAGGTGCTCATGCGGCCGGGCGATTCCCGCGTAGGCCAGCGTGATGGTCCGGCCCCGAGGGTCGCGTCCGACTTTACCGAAAAAGCCGATGGCATCGACCGGACCGCTGACGCAAAGTTCGGTTTCTTCTTTCAGCTCGCGGCGGGCGCCGGCCTCGACTTCCTCGGTCATTTCCAGGAAGCCACCGGGGATGGCCCACTTGCCCGAATAGGGGTCGCGTCCGCGGCGAATCAAAAGAACCCGCAACGAACCCTCTACAAAGGCAAAGACGACAAGGTCGACCGTGACCGCCGGCCGCGGATGGTCATAGCAATAAGGGGGTGGCATGGATCTCTGGCCTGTGGCACGATGGAAAACCGCCGACCAAATGGATTCTCGCATCCGGAGTGATCATGAGCAACGGTCTGATCGAGCTGCCGAACTGGTCGGAACCGGATCCGGACGACGCACGCATCGAGAGCCTGGTGGCCAACCTGGCCCGCGAGGACGGACCGGCTGATGTCGCAGGGAGCTGGCCTGAGAGGCTCTGGCGGCTCTTGGTGGAGGCGGGAGCCACACGCTGGGTCTTACCACAAGACTCTGGTGGGCAGCCCTGTTCCAGGCCGCTCTTGCTTGAACGTTACGCACGGCTTGCTTCGGGCAGCCTGACAACCGCTTTCATCCTTTCTCAGCATGATGCCGCCGTGCGCAGGCTGAGCGGTGCAGCCAGCCGCGAAGAGGCCCGGCGCTGGCTGGAAGCGATCGGCTCAGGCCAGGCGTTCACGACGGTCGGCATCTCGCAATTGTCGACCTCGCGTCGGCTCGGGGCCCAGGCGGTTCTGGTCACTGAAACGGGGCCCGGAACCTACCGTCTCCGAGGCGCCATGCCCTGGGTCACCGGCGCTTGCCGAGCGGACGTCTTCGTCACTGGCGCGGTTCTGGAAGATGACCGCCAGATGCTCATCACCGTGCCCGCGAATAGCCCCGGCGTAACTGTCCAGCCAGCCTTTGAACTGGCCGCGCTTCAAGCTTCGTGCACAGCCGAAGTCTCGCTCGACGACGTCGAGGTGACCGAGTCGGACGTACTCGCCGGCCCCAGTCCTGAGCTTGCCACCCAGCCCGTCGCGGTTGCAGCCGCGGGACTGGAGACCTCGGCCCTGGCGCTGGGGCAGGCCCGCGCGGCCCTGGCCGCGCTGGTCTCCTTGGCCGAGGACCGGATCGAGCTCAACGATCCGGTTGACGTCTTATGTGAAACGTGGGCGCAGACGTGGTCGGCTCTCATGGCCTGTGCGCGTGGCGACGAGGGTTCGGTCACGCCCAGTCAGGTGCGCGCCCAGGCCAACGCGCTTGTGCTGCGAACGACGCAGGCCTACCTGACCGCCCGCCGCGGCAGCGGCTTTCTCCGCTCCGAACCCGCCCAGCGATGGGCCCGGCAGGCGCTCTTCTTCCTGGTCTGGTCGTGCCCCATGCCGGTCGCCCAGGCGGCCATTCGCGACCTGGCCGGTCTTTGCCCGGGGTGAGTGGGAATAATTCTGCGTCGTTCCATAACGCAGTGTCTCGAGTGACTAAAGTCTTTCCGCCATGCCGGGCACGTCGGAGATACGTGAGGCTTTCGACCGGCTGATCGAGTGGTACAGGATCACGATCAAGCCTGAGGAAGTCAAGAAATGCCAGGCCGAGCGGGTGAAGTATTCAAGCGACAAGACAGTCTCTGGTCGAGCAAAGAAACGAGCCCAAGTGACACCATCGTGTCACAGAACGCCAGATGCGGCCCCTTTAGACGAACTCAATCCGGCCAACCATCTCTTCTGGTTCGTAAACCTCCCAGATCAATACCAGCATGCTGACAATCTCACCGATGCTGTGTGCGCCTTGCTCGCAGTAGGCGATGCCGGCGTGGGAAGGGATGCCGGGCTCGTGAATGCCGAGAAAGTCGCGATCGTGAGTAAAGATGACACGACCCGACTGCAGGGCGTAATAGGTCTGCTCCAAGTCGGTCGTACCAAGTAAGCCCGCTTCCGGGGTCGTCGTCACGTCGATACCGTGCCGCCGAAGTTCCCGGGCAATGGCCTTGCTGCAGTTCTCATCCAGATGAAAGCGGATTGTCCGACTCATCAGCCTTCCGCGCCTTGAGGGCTTCCTGGAGCTTTGCCTTCAGGGCTTCCTGGAGCTTCGAGGGCTGCTTTGCACTCTGCTCCTCATACCAGGCCCGGTCGGCCGCGATCTCGGCATTGATGGTTTCACGGTGGTCGTGGTAGTAGGCGAGAGCTGCGTAAACGTCAGCAAGGGTCAGGTGGGGGAAATCGGAGACGATCTCCTCGGGGCTCAGGTGCTGTCGCTCATGCAAGATGACCAGATACTTCACCTGGATTCGGGTGCCGGCAATCCTTGCCTTACCGCCGCAGATTTCGGGCGTGCTGGCAATGTGCTCGCGGATGACCGGCCGGATATCGGTCGGCTGCTCCGGCGCGACGGAGGCGTTCTGAATTGTCTTGGCTTCCATGAGTGGCTGCACCAACAAAAACCGGGCCGGCGGGCGGCCCGGCCAACTGACGCAAGATCAACGAGAAAGATGATCGGCGAGGCGTTCACGACGCGCTTCAAGCTCATGCTCGACCTCGACTTCGAGTTCCCGGGCGTCTATCTGGATAGCATCCACGCCAGCCCGGCCTAGGGCGAGAATAAAGCTGCGTCGGTCGAGTCCCGCGATTTGAGCCCCCTTGCTCTGAGAGTTCTGGCCCCGGCTGTACCAGTGGATTGCCGCCGCCAGTCGCAACTCGCGTACAAACTCGTTGGGCGTCGTCGCCGGCGGCACGAGATCATCCGGCAACTCGATCGTGATGTTGGGCACTGTGAAAGCCTCCTCGATCAGATTGTAGAGGCCAACGCTTTTGGCTTCCAGGTCATCGGCGCACTTGTCCGCGTCGAAGGGTTGGGCCGGGGACCTCCTCGAGTCAGGTCGGATGCGTGATCGCCTGGCTGAACGCACACCTACCGCCCCACGGTCGCTTTGACCGTCCTCCGCAGGCCCTCCTCAAACGGCACCAGCGGCTTGTAACCGAGGACCTTCTCGATCCGCTCCAGGCTGGCCAGCGAGTCGCGCACGTCGCCGGCGCGAGGGGGTTGAAAGATCGGTTCCAGATTCGTTCCGAAGATCCGGTTCAAGGACGCGACCAAGTCCAGCAAACTGATGCTCTGGCCCGTGCCGACGTTGAAGACCTCGCCGCGGAGTGGCTCGGGCGATCGCATCGCGGCGAGGTTGGCGGCAACCACGTTGGCGACGTAGGTAAAATCACGCGTCTGGCCGCCGTCGCCGAAGATCGTCGGCCGCTGGCCCTGCGACAGGAACTTGATGAAGAGCGAAATCACGCCGCTGTAGGGACTGGATGGATCTTGCCTGGGGCCGAATATGTTGAAATAACGCAGGCTGACGCCGTCAAGCCCCAAGGTCCGCGCGTACACGGTGATGTACTGCTCACCGGCTAGCTTGCCCGCGGCGTAAGGGCTGAGGGGGCTGGGGAGCATTCCCTCGTGCTTGGGAAGCTCGATCGTATCTCCGTAGGCGCTGCTGGACGCGGCAAACATGACCCGCCGCACGCCCGCCAGCCGCGCGGCTTCTAGGATGTTCAGGGTCGCAGTAGGGCCGCTCACGTGCGATTCGATCGGGTCGCGGACGGACCGGGGGACGCTGGGAATAGCCCCCTGATGAAAGACGTACGCGACCCCCTCGGCCGCCCTCTTGCAGGTGTCGAAGTCGGCAAGATCGCCTTCGATCCATTCGAACCGGCCTTCTAGGTGTGCCAGGTTGGAGCGGTGACCGGTGGCCAGATTGTCAAGGACGCGGACCGCGAAGCCCTCGCCGACGAGTGCTTCGACCAAGTGCGATCCAATGAAGCCCGCGCCTCCGGTGACCAAGACTCTTTCAGGTTTGCTCATCGAGTGCGACCCTTAACCTGTGCGACCCTTACGGAATCGGCGAAAGCCCCAGGCCAGTCGAAACGGCCCTTTGTCCTAACGCGGCTTTCCCCTTACAGAAAGGGTAGCACAGCCTAATGCGTCCAATCCTGCACGGCAACCCCCGAGTCTTGACTTCGCCCTGCGCGGGGGCTAGATTTGAACTTACAAACATCAAGCTAGATTGGGGATGTAGCTCAATTGGTTAGAGCACCGGCCTGTCACGCCGGAGGTTGCGGGTTCGAGCCCCGTCATCCTCGCTTTTCTTTTCAACATCGTTCTCCGGATGTTTATCCCGCCGCCTCCGTTCCCGTGATCTCTGGCAGAATGCCGGTCGTGCAGCCCTGTCTGCGGATTGGAGAACAGAGATGAGCCCTGCGACGAGTGATCCTTCGCTGATTCCTTCCCAGCCCTCTTCGGAATCCGCTCGATCCGTTCCCACACTGAATGAGCTCTACGAGTGGACCGCCGAGCCCGACCACCGCGTCGTGATCCGCGGCGTAAGTTGGGCGTTCTACGAGCAGCTTGTCGATTCGATCTCGGAGGGGGCCAATCTCCACGTCGATTACGACGGGAAGGACCTGGAGGTCATGGGGAAGGGCCGAAAGCATGAACGCATCAGCGAGCTGCTAGGCTACCTGGTCAGGATTGTCACCGAGGAGCTGGAAACCCCTTACGAGAGCCTGGGTGAGACTACCTGGAAGCGCCCCAAACTGGCACGGGGGATCGAGGCCGACCAGTGCTACTATTTCCAGGCCGGGAAGCTGGAGGCGGATGCCGCTGCCCTGGCCAGAGATTCCGATGACATTGCCGACTATCCCAATCCCGACCTCGCGATCGAGGTCGATATCTCTCCCCCACTCACCGATCGCGCAAGTATCTACGCAGCTCTGGGTGTCATTGAACTCTGGCGGTTCACGACTGGCCAGGTCGTCATTGAGCGCCTGGTGGACGATGGGACTTACCGCGCCGTCGATGCGAGTGCGTTCCTGCCGCTGCGGGCCGACGAGATTCGGCGCTGGGTTGTCGACGAAGACAGCCGAAACAAGCCCGCCTGGGCCCAACGGCTCCGTGCCTGGGTCAAGGGCGATTTGGTCCACCGGTTGCCCCACTGATCCAAAACTCGATCTTGCGTACCCAAGTGGTCCGTCTGTGTGAGTATCATAGAACAGAGCGAGTTCGGGTCGGTACGACGTCTTGGAGTCACTCCATGACCCTCCCCATCACAATCACGATCACCGCGACGACGGGCGATCGCTTCCGGGCCGAGACGCCGGACGGGACCGTCGAAGCCAGCTCCCTGCGCGAGCTGGGCGATCGCTTGAGGGACTTGCTCGCGCATCTCGACGACGAGTACGCTTCCGATCTGGCAGAGCTGGCACGGCTTTCCCGGCAAGCCACCGATCAGGCCACCTTGCTTGAACTGGCCCGGACTTCCCCGCCCCCCGACGCGTGGTTCGGCGACGATTGACCGAGGCCGCAGATCGGGAGGGCGTCGGGCAATGTCCAGGGGGTTCTTCTATGGCCAGATCGTTCGCATCCGGGTCGAGCGTCACGGCAAAGAGAAACTCAGGCCGGTCGTCGTCGTCACTCCGAATGAAGCGATGGCCGAGGGCGCGCCCCTCGTCGGGGTGGCGATCACCGGGACGCCCGACCCGCCCACGGGATTCGAAGTGCCGTTGCCCTGGCAGGCCCAAGGCCGCTCACGGACAGGTCTGGACAAGCCGAATGCCGCCATGTGTTGCTGGTTCGTCACCTTCACCGCCGCTGACGTGATCGATGCCATCGGCCATGTCCCACCAGAGCCCATGCGAAGGATCGAGGAAGCCATCCGGCGCCACCGGGGCGATCCGAGCCATTAGAGCAATTTTCCGCCGCGTCACACCCGCCGGCCACTTCCTTCTTAGTTGCTACGGGCGTGGAGATGAAACCCGGCGCACTCGACCGGGTGCCAACACCTTCGAGCTGGAAGAGCGCGACGAAGTTGTTGCTACGATTGCCTATGGGGGTTTCCATGATCGCTCCTCGCCAGCTAACTTGAATGTTTGTAAAGTCTACGCTGGATATCCTTCGCCGCGGTAGCCAGACCGTCGGGCCGGAGGACGCGGGTTCGAGCCCCGTCATCCTCGCTTTCGATTCTTCGATCCGCCGCGAAACCCCTATCTTGCGGATCATCCGCGCGGATCGCGCAAATGGGTCAGTGGTGGGGCTGTCACCCACCGATCGTTGCCCGAGGGAACTACCGGTCTATCAATGTCTCACCGCGGACTGGAGGCAGCATGAGCTCAGTGACGACTCCCCCGTCCATGGTGCCTTCCCCGACCGCCGGCGCACCGCCGCGCTCGATCCCTTCCCTGGATGAACTCTACACGATGACGTCCGAGCCCGATCAGCGGGTCGTGATCCGCGGCGTCGACTGGGCGTTCTATGAGCAACTCGTCGACTCGATTCCGGAGGGGTCCAATCTCCACGTCAATTATGATGGGAAGGACCTAGAGATCATGTCCCCCAGCGCGCTCCACGACGGAGACAAGAAACTGTTCGGCCAACTGGTGGAGGCCGTCGCGCAGGAGTTGGAGATCCCTTACCAGGGCTTTGGTCAAACGACCTGGAAACGGCCCGAAGTCAGTCGCGGCTTGGAGGCGGACGAATGCTATTACTTCGCGCCTGAGAAGATCGCAGCAGCGACCGCGGCCAAGTCGCGGCGATCCAGGAACGTCGCCGACTATCCCAATCCTGACCTTGGGATCGAAGTCGACCTCTCCCCTTCGAGGATCGACCGATCAGGGATCTATGCCGCACTTCAGGTCTCAGAGGTTTGGCGCTTCGAGGGTGAAATCGGGCAGGTCATCATCGAGCGGCTGGGTGAGGACGGATCTTATCACCCAGTCGAGGCCAGCGCGCTCTTGCCGATTCGTGCTGAGGAGGTCCGGCGTTGGGTCATTGAGGAGGATTCGAGCGACCAGTCGGCCTGGGCGCGGCGGTTGCGGGCTTGGACACGTACTGAATTGGTCCCCCGCCGACCAAGCTGATCTTTGGTGGCGCCCTTGCGACCCACTCTGGCGTATCCTGGTCTGGATCGAAGTAAAGGCGGTTATAAACAGCGGGAGGCCCCATGAGCTCTGTCACAACTCCGCATTCCGAATCGCCCATCCAGCCCTCTGTCGAGTCGCCCCGCTCGGTCCCTTCGCTGGGCGAGCTTTATCAGATGACCTCCCAGCCGGATCACCGTTTCGTGATCCGAGACGTGGACTGGACGTTCTACGAGCAACTCGTCGACTCGATTCCGGAAGGGGCTAATCTCCACGTCGATTATGATGGGAAGGACCTGGAGATCATGTCCCTGAGCCCCATCCACGACGTGGTGAAGAGGACATTAGCTCGTTTCGTGGAGTTAACGGCTGAGGAGTCAGAGATCCCGTGCACAGGCTTGGGTCAGACCACATGGAAGCGGCCCGAGGTCGCTCGGGGCCTCGAGTCCGACGAATGCTATTACTTCGAACTTGAGAAGTTAGCAGCGGCGGATGAGGCGATAGTGCGGTGGTCCAAGGATGTGGCTGAGTACCCCAATCCCGACCTGGCCATCGAGGTCGACATATCGCCGCCTTTGATCGACCGCCCGGCAATCTATGCCGCTTTGCGCGTCGCCGAGGTCTGGAGGTTCGATGGCGAACGTAAGCGGATCGTGATCGAGCGCCTGAGCGAGGACGGGAACTATCAGGCTGCCGATGAGAGTCATTTCTTGCCGGTCCATTCCGACGAGGTTGGGCGCTGGGTGCTCGAAGAAGATCGGCGGGCCGGATCGGCCTGGGCGCGGCGGTTGCGGGCCTGGGCACGTACTGAATTGGTCCCCCGCCGACCACGCTGATCGTTCATGGCAACCTAACTGGAGACAGCATGAGCTCAGTGACGACTCCACCGTCCATGGTGCCTTCCCCGCCCCCTGGCGCACCGCCGCGCTCGATCCCTTCTCTCGATGAGCTTTACGCGATGACGTCCGAGCCCGACCACCGCGTTGTGATTCGGGGCGTCGACTGGGCGTTCTATGAGCAGCTCGTCGACTCCATACCGGAGGGGGCCAATCTCCACGTCAATTACGATGGGAAGGACCTGGAGATCATGTCCCCGAGCCCGCTTCATGATGGTCTCAAGACACGCCTAGGTCGTTTCGTGGAGTTGACGGCTGAGGAACTGGAGATCCCGTGCACAGGCCTGGGTCAGACCACATGGAAACGGCCTGAGGTCGCTCGGGGCCTGGAGTCTGACGAATGCTATTACTTTGCACCGGAGAAGCTCATGGCGGCGGCCGAGGCCTTGACGCGAATGTCCCGGAACGTGGCCGATTACCCCAATCCCGACCTGACCATC
The DNA here is from genome assembly GCA_052146555.1 of Isosphaeraceae bacterium. GTDB lineage: Bacteria > Planctomycetota > Planctomycetia > Isosphaerales > Isosphaeraceae > Aquisphaera. Next base: position 4,942 of record JBKQMU010000128.1, on the reverse strand, counting down.
GAGGTCGACATGTCGCCGTCGAAGATCGACCGCCCGGCAATCTATGCCGCGTTGCGCGTCGCCGAGGTCTGGCGGTTCGATAGCGAACGCGAACGGATTGTTATCGAGCGCCTGAACGAGGACGGGACCTATCAGGCTGCCGATGAGAGTCATTTCTTGCCGGTCCGTTGCGACGAAGTCGAGCGCTGGGTGTTCGAAGAAGACATCCGCGACGGGTCAGCATGGGCGCGCCGGCTCCGCTCCTGGGTGCGCGCGGAGTTGGTCCCCCGCCGACAACGTTAATCATTGTTGGACCTTGCGCCGCACTCTGGCGTATCCTTGGATCGATGTGAAAAGCGTGTGACCGGTGGGAGGCCCCATGAGCTCTGTCACAACTCCGCAGTCCGAATCGCCCATCGAGACCTCGGCTGATTCGCCCCGCTGGGTCCCTTCGCTCAGCGAGCTTCGGCAGATGACCTCGCAGCCCGATCACCGCGTCGTGATCCAGGGCGTGAACTGGGCTTTTTACGAGCAGCTTGTGGACGCGACCCCCGAAAGAGCTGGTATCCAGGTCGACTACGATGGGAAGGACGTCGAGATCATGTCCCCCAGCCTGGTGCATGACAACGACAAAAGCCTGCTGGGTCGACTGGTCGAGACCGTGGCCGAGGAGCTCGAGATTCCGCTCAATAGTGCTGGCCAGACGACCTGGAAGCGGGCTGACGTCGGTCGCGGCCTGGAGGCCGATGAGTGCTACTTCTTCCTGTCCGAGAAGCTCGACGCCGTGGCCGCGGGCAAGGCGCGGAGATCGCTGGACATCGCGGACTATCCCAACCCCGACCTCGGGATCGAGGTCGATATCACCCCTCCCAAGATCGACCGGCTGGGGATCTACGCCGCTCTCAAGGTCCCTGAGATCTGGCGGCTCGATGGCGAGTGCGGCCAAGTCTTTATCGACTGGCTCCAGGACGACGGCACCTATCGCACCGCTACAGGGAGCAGGTTCTTGCCGGTCTCAGCCGCGGAGATCCGCCGCTGGGTCCTTCAGGAAGACTCTCGTGACGAGTCCGCCTGGGCGCGACGGCTCCGCGCATGGGTCCGGGCGGAGCTCACCTCGCGGACAGAACCCTGAGGGATCATTCTGGCTAGCGTTCGAGACGGCGCGGTCGTAATCTCAGTCCTTATGATCGCCTTCTACCGCATGAACGTTGGCGAGTACGAGCGGCTGGCGTCCGCTGGCATTCTCGATGATCCCCGCGTCGAGCTGATCGACGGCATCCTCGAGCGGAAGATGACCAAATTGCCTCGGCACCCCGTCGTGACGGAGCGGCTGCGCCGGCTCCTGGAAAGCCTCTTGCCAACCGACCCGACGGGCGCGGCGCTCTGGCATGTGCGGAAGGAAGACCCCATCCGGATTCCGGATTTCGACGAGCCCGAACCAGACCTGGCCCTGGTCCGTGGAGATATCGACGCGTACCGAACCCACCATCCGGGACCTCGCGATGTCGAGCTCATCGTTGAGGTTGCCGAGTCGAGTCTGGAGCGTGACCGTTCCAGCAAGCTGGCCGTCTATGCCCGCGCTGGCATACCCAGTTACTGGATCGTCAACCTCATCGCCGATCAGGTCGAAGTTTACACCGGGCCCTCGGGTCCTTCCGAATCGGTCGGCTATTCTCGTTGCCAGGTCGTCAGCTCAGCCGGCGAGATTCTGTTGAAAGTCGAAGGGGCCGCGCTGGGAACCATTGAAACAGCGCGGTTTCTCGCCTGAGCCGAAGGTGGCTCCTGCTGTCGGCCGCAGAGGTGAGGAACATTCTTGCTTCTGAAGCCGACGCACGCGGCAAGGCCTGAATCCGCGCCTTCCTTCTTCGCCTATTCATTACCACAGGGCTTGATGCGACGGCCGGTTCCCACAATAATCTCATTTCCACGACGCAGGCGACGCGAGGTCCGGGCGATCACGCCATCCGCGAGGCATGTTCTCCGCCTTGATCCCCCCGGAGCGAGGCGGTCCTGGAGGTGTCAGTCAAGAGATGTACGTTCCTACAAAACTCTTCTTCACCAAGGGCGTGGGCACGCACCGCGAGAAACTGACGAGCTTCGAGCTGGCCCTGCGTGACGCGCGGATTGCTTGTTACAACCTTGTCCGGGTCTCGAGCATCTTTCCTCCCCGGTGCAAGGAAATCTCGGTCGAGCAGGGGCTCAAGCAGCTCGAGCCGGGGCAGATCGTGTACGTCGTGATGAGCGAATGTGCCACCGCCGAGCCCAATCGCCTGGTCGCCGCCAGCGTGGGCGTGGCGATTCCTCGCGATCGCGACACGTTTGGCTACCTCTCGGAGCATCACGCGTTTGGCCAGACGGCCAAGACGGCGGCCGACTATGCCGAGGACCTCGCCGCCGAGATGCTCGCCACCGTGCTCGGGGTCGAGTTTAATCCCAATAGTTCGTGGGACGAGACACGCGAGATCTGGAAGGTCGCCGACGTGATCGTCAAGACCAAGGAGGTGACCCAGACGGCCATCGGCCACAAGGACGGGCAATGGACGACGGTTGTTGCCGCGGCCATTCTTTTGCCGTGATCGCCGCGGCCATTCTTCTGGCGTGATTGTCGCCTGGCGCCCCGGCGCAGCGGAACACTCCACGAGCGACCATCCCTGCGAGGGATCTTGCGCATGGACTACATCGAGAGCATCTCACATCGACGGATCGCGCCTCCGGCAGTCAGCGGACGGGAGGTCGCCGCGGACCTGATCGACCACGCGTTTCTAAGCTACAACGCGGGGCGATTGCGTGAGGTCTGCCAGGTCTTCACTCGCAGATTTCTCGAGCCGGATTGCACGGTTGGACTGACGATCTCGGGAGCCCTGACCCCCGCCGGTCTGGGCATGAGCTGCTTGATTCCGCTGATCCAGGCGGGATTCGTGGACTGGATCGTCTCCACCGGAGCGAATTTGTACCACGACACTCACTTCGCGCTTGACTTGCCCATGCACCAGAGCCGCCCCAACCTCGACGACTATGCCCTGCGGCAGAACGATGTGATTCGTATCTATGACGTGGTCTTCGACTACAAGACTCTGCTCGACACCGACGCGTTCTACCGCGAGCTGATCCGCGACGAGAGCTTCGCCCGGCCCATGGGAACTGCCGAGTTTCACCACGAGGTCGGCCGCTTCCTTCATGCGCGGGCCGGGACACTGGGCCGTCCATCAAACAGCTTGCTTGCCGCGGCGTTCGAGGCGGCCGTCCCGGTTTACACCTCCAGCCCGGCCGACAGCTCGATCGGCATGAACCTCGCCGCCCTCTCGCTGCAGGGTGGAAAGCTCCAGATCGACACCCTTCGCGACGTCAACGAGACCGCGGCGATCGTCTATAACGCCAAGAAGAACGATGGCAAATCAGGCGTGTTGATCCTGGGAGGAGGCAGCCCCAAGAATTTTATTCTTCAGACCGAGCCGCAGATCCAGGAAGTGCTAGGATTGGCGGAGAGCGGCCACGATTATTTCCTTCAGATCACGGACGCTCGGCCTGACACCGGCGGCCTTTCAGGCGCGACCGCCAGCGAGGCGATGACCTGGGGCAAGGTCGATCCCGACAGCTTGCCGGACAGCGTCACCTGCTACACCGACTCGACCATTGCCCTGCCGCTCCTGACCGCCTATGCGCTTGCGCGGCACGCGCCCCGGCCGCTCCGCCGGCTCTACGAACGCCGAGTGAGCGATTATGAGGGACTCAAGGCGGATTACCAGGCCCGGGGCGAACTACCCCCCGATCTCTCGGCACGCAAGAAGGTTGACGGTGAGGCCCAGTCCGGACGTTGAATACTCGCCTGCTTAAGGTCGATCCCGACGATCCTTGTCCTCAGGCTCTCGAGGAAGCAGCCACCATCCTGAGAGAAGGAGGCCTCGTCGCCTTCGCTACCGAGACGGTCTATGGCCTGGGCGCCATAGCTACGAACCCTGCAGCCGTCGAGCGGATCTTCCAGGCCAAGGGCCGCCCCGCGGGCAATCCCTTGATCGTCCACCTGGAGGAAACAGGCCAGGCGCGGCCCTACGTTGCTGACTGGCCCGAATCTGCCGCGTGCCTGGCCAGTCAATTTTGGCCTGGTCCGCTCACTATGGTCCTGCGGAGATCGAGCCTGATCCCGCCGATCGTCAGCGGCGGCCGTGAGACGGTCGCCCTTAGGGTTCCGGTCACGATGATCGCGCGGAAGTTGATTGCGGCGGCGGGCCAGCCTCTGGCCGCCCCCAGCGCGAATACTTCGAACCGGATCTCGCCGACCTGTGCGGCCCACGTAGTGGCCGACCTAGGCGGCCGCATCGAGCTGATACTCGATAGCGGCCCCACGTCCATTGGCCTGGAATCGACGGTGCTCGACTTGACCACCTACCCGCCACGAATCCTCCGACCTGGCCCGATCGGGCTGGCGGAGATCGAGCGGGGACTGGGGCAAGGCGATCAGGTCGAATTTATCCGCCATGAGCCATCCAGCGCCCAAGCCCCGGCAAGCCCGGGGATGCTTCCCCGGCACTATGCGCCCTTGACGAGGGCCGTACGCGTGGAATCGGTCCTGGAACTGGCGAACCTTGCGTGGCCCCAACGCTCCGGGGTGGTGGTTTTCGCGACGCCAGAGCTCCCCGAGCTTCCGACATCCGCGGAATGCGTCGATCTCGAGGAGCCCGAGACCGCCAGCCGCTTTCTTTATAGCACACTGCACCGGCTTGATGAACGCGGGCTGGAGCTGATCGTCGTGGTCATGCCTCCAGACCTTCCTCAATGGCGAACCATCCGGGACCGCCTCATCCGCGCCACTGAGAGCTTGAATAGCGGCCACTGATGCCGATCGAGCCACGGATGGACCGGAAGGATGCTCGCCACAGATGGACCGGAAGGATGCTCGCCACCGAGAAAATGCAAATCAGCCAGTCGAGTAGCGGAGGGGCGGTGTAACCCGCCGCCTCCGCTA
>JBKQMU010000127.1:0-3563 GCA_052146555.1 Isosphaeraceae bacterium | reverse complement strand
GATACCGGGGAGTTAGCTTCCTGCAGTTTTTGTTGTCGGGTCTGAAAAGTATTGACGTGTTTTGTAAACGGACGAGGCTGCCACGGCAGGATAATACGAAGGTACAGTTGTATCCCAGAGGCTTCATTCCCCCCAACCTGGCTGGACTAAGGCGACGATTCGGGAGAAACCGTGAGTTGGGCAGCACCAGCCCAGAAAATAGGCCGAGCAGCGGTGACTGCTACGGGAGGTAGTTCGCCTTAGTCATGACGTGGTTCGACGAAGACGGCGATTGCACGTCGTGCTGGGAAGCAATGTTGATGAAGAGACAGCGGCATGGCGTGCGGCCCGTTTCCGTCGGTGACGGGCCTGGGCTTCGCGGGACTCTTCTTTTTTATGTGCAGCAGTGCGCTCCCAGCAATTCACTCTATCCCGAAGAAAATAGGCAGTCTAGATTCTCAGTTAGCCACCTACTGCACATAATTGTCACGGGGCGCGTTGAAACCGGCCACTGATGGGCGCGTTATACCAGCCAGTGATTGGTTGGATTTCTACCTGTTATCTCCTCGAACCTGCATGTTGGCAAGGGTCGGTCTTACGGATTTTGCGGGTTTCAGGATTGCCGGGAGCCGGTGGGCGCGTTTGGCTGGTATCTGCTCGCGACGATCGACGTGTTTCCCGGTGGGCGCGTTTGGCTGGTATCGAACCCATGCGATGCTCTTGCATGGTAGGCTTCATGTTGCCTGGCGAAACGGAGTTGGGCTCTGCTGAGGAGCAACCTGACAAGGGATAACCAGGCCAAGGCGGGAGAATGAACCCGCAGGCCTGGGGCAGCTTTGCCCTGGGCCTCTTTCGTATCTGTGGATCATTCTTTTGCCTTGTCATGCCTTGAAAAACCTGCTTGGGAGGGCCTGATTCCCGGTGGGCTCGCCAGGGCTGGTATCGCCTGGCCCGACTCACTTGCTCTCGGTGTCTCCGCCACCCAACCGATAACTCTTGCCGGTGATCTGAAGGATCTCGGCGTTCGCCAACAATCGGTCCAGGATCGCCGTGGCGGCGGGGACGTCGTTCATCAACTTGCCCCAGTCCTCCAGGGGGCGGTTGCTGGTCATCATCGTCGAATGCAGTTGATGCCGCCGCATGATGATCTCGAACAGATACTCGCCACTCCGCTTCGGGAGCTGCTTCAGTCCCATATCATCCAGGATCAACAGGTCCGGCTTGAGATATTTGGTCATGATCCGATCGTGCCCCTCGAAGGCCTCGTCGTGGAGGAAGTCCCGCACGGCGTCGAAGATCGAACGATAGAGCACGGTGAACCCGGCATGGACCAGTTGGTGACCAATCGCCTGGACGAGATGGCTCTTGCCGACACCCGGCGGCCCGGCCAGCAGCACGTCGCGGTGCTGACGGACGAATCCACCTGCCGCCATGTCGTAGATCTGCTTCTTCTTGATCGAGCGATTGAAGTCCCAGTGGAAGTCTTCCAAGGTCTTCTGTTCGCGGAACCCGGCTGCCTTCAGCCCTCGGGCGATCAACCGTTCCTGACGTATGGCCAACTCGTCGGCCAGCACGAGTTCCAGGAACTCGGCATGGTCCAGGCGGTTGGCCGTCGCTTCCTGCAAGCGGACATCCAGCGTCTGAGCCATTCCGCTCAGACGCAACTTCTTCAGACACTCAGCCAATTTGGCGTTCATCGTGCTTGCGCTCCCTTCGGAACTGGAGTAAAGAGGTGAGCGAATAATCGCTCAAAGGACGAATGATCGGATGCTCTTCGAGGAACTCGAACTGCTGCTGCGCCTGGCCCTTGCGCTGGAGCAACTGCCGGACGGTCCGCAGGCGATAGGCCCCGTGGGAAAGGGCCACGCGGCAGGCTTCTTCCAGGGCTTCGGTTCGATGCTTGCCCGCCAGGGCCTTCAAACCCACCAGGACCCGCACGGCCTCTACACCCCGGGCCTGCGTCGTGGCTTCCGCCCACTGCCGAGTGTTCGGGCCGATCGCCGCGATCTGCCGCAACAGGGCGTCGGTGCCGCGTTCCACGGCGGAGACTTTTTCCTGGGGAATGTGCTCGGGTGCCGTGCGGAAGCGGCCCGGCTCCGCCTTGGCATGTACGACCAACTGCTCCCAACGGTAGTTGAAGATGCGGACCAACCGGCTGTCCCAGCGGACCCACAACCGGTGGCCGACATACTCGGGAGGAACCGAGTAATAGGCTTTGTCCACCTCCAGGTAGCCGTCGCGATGCACGGCCCGATGGGCCTCGTGGAAGAACGGGAACCGCTCCCGAGGCAACGGCAGCAACTCCCGCCGTTCCGCCTGCTCGAAGAGTTTTTCGACCTGCTGCTTGGTCGTGCCGTGGATTCGCTGGTCGGCGACCTGCGTTTCCCAGTTGAACAGGAACTCGTTCTCCTCGGCCAGGCTCTGGAAGACCCGCCCTCGCAGCGCGTTCCGCTTCACGTACTTCACGCCGCTTTCGATCTTGCCCTTGTGCCGGGGCATATAGGGCTTGGTAGGCAGGAACACCGTGCCGTAGTGCCGCGCGAAGGATTGCAGCTTGGGATGGACCTCGGGGTCGTACCAATCGCCCCGCGCCACGGCAGCCTTCAAGTTATCAATGACCAACCGCTTGGGCACGCCGCCGAAATGACGGAAGGCGTTCTCCAAGCATCCGATGAACGCTTCCGAGGTCTGCCGCCACACGGCCTCGCTGTACGCCTTACGGCTGTAGCTCAAGACGATGCGGAAGATCCAGGGGCGGCGGACCTTGCCGTCGGACGTGCGAACCGCCGCGCCGCTGCCGAAGTCCACCTGGGCTTCCTCGGCGGGTCCGGTCTCCATCCGCCGAAACGGCAACGGGACTTTCTGCCTCAACCGGGCGATGAACCGCCGCACACTGTAGTAGCTCGGGGCGCTGTCGCGGTGGTCTACGACCAGGTCCTGGTGAATCCGCACCGCTTCCAGGCCCTGCTCGATCTTAGCCACAATCTCTTCCCGGAATGCCTCGCATTCGCTGGGCGGCCCGTTGGCTGGAGAACTTGCCGAGTCGGTGGGCGCGTTGGGCTGGCTTTCGGTTGCGGCGTCCGCACGATCGTTACCGGCCTCATTCCCGGTGGGCGCGTTTGGCTGGTATCCGTTCGGATCGTCGGTCGGTTTCCCGGTGGGCGCGTTTGGCTGGTTTTGGGCCTTGACCCGCCCCAGATGCTTGCCGATCGTCTCCCGATTCACCCCCAGAAGGGCGGCGATTTCGCGGTTGGAGTGCCCGGCTTTATGGAGTGTAAGGATCGTGTCGATTTCGGCCATCGTGAGTCGTTTCGCCATCTAAGCTCTCCTTCAGCAAAGGGTTGCTGAAGGCTAGATGACGAATCTTCACTCCTCGTAAGTGGCCGGTATAACGCGCCCTTACGTGGCCGGTTTTACGCGCCCCATGACACCCATTTCCATGACGATCATTCCGTCTTTGACGTCGACCCGGCCCTCGCCGCCGAATTGGGTCTTCTTCCAGCCGTTGAGGGTCTTGCCGTCGAAAAGCTCTTTCCACCGGTAGGGATCGACGGCGGAGGGTTTCGGCGGATCGGCCTGGGCGC
>JBKQMU010000126.1:0-35771 GCA_052146555.1 Isosphaeraceae bacterium | reverse complement strand
GGAATGAACTCGGGCCCCGCTCCGCCGCTGCGGGGACGCAAAAGCCCCGGAAAGAGGGTCACGATCTCTTGTAACCCCGACGTCGCGATCTGCTCGGAGTTGAAGGCTCCGTCGGCCCCACTCCCCTTGCCGATGAAGACGATCTCGGGCTCGAGCATCGCCAGTTGCGGGTGCGGATTGTACCGGTTCCAGACGATCTCCGAAGTTGGCCAGTCCAGCCCGACCAGATCGAGCAAGGGACGAAGGTTCCCCTTGGGCTCCGGCGGTGGCCCGCCTCCGAAGGGGCCCCCCGGCGGCATTTTCGGAAGCTCGGGAGAAAGCTCCCGGTTGTCGATCGGCAGTGGATCGAGGAAGAGCAGGGCTGGCCCACCCTTCTTGATGTAATCGGTCAGGTTATCGATTTGCCTTTGCGTCAGCGAGGAAGGCTGAGCAACGATCAAAGCGTCAACGTTCGCCGCGATCGGCGCGTCGGGAGCGACCGAGCTAACCTCGTACTGCTTCTTGAGCTCGGTGACGATCGACCACTCCGGCATCTGGCCGAAGGTCCGCATGTCGAAACCGCCCATCATCTTGGCGTCGGTGTTCAGGATACCGACTTTCTTTCGCGCGGACCGGGAGACGACCCGGATCGACCGTGTCAGCTCGTATTCGACCGGCAGCCCCCGGTCGAAGAACGGAATGACGACCTCCTCGAGGCCCGAGGTGAACGCCACTCCCAGCAAGATCTCCGAGAGCGTCCGCCGGGCCTGATCGTCGGAGGCCACGCGCTTCGGCTCGATGGCGAACCGCTTCTCGGCTTCCCGAGCGGCCTCGGAATAAAGCTCGGTCGGAACGAGATTGAGGCGGATCTTGCCCTTGCTGCGTGCCTCATATTCACGCAAAAGCCCCAAGAGGTCGGTCTTGGTCTCCACGTACTCACGGGGAACGTCGGGACTGTAATACGCCTGGATCAAGACCGGCCTGTCTTCGGGGATCTGCTGCACCAGCTCGAGCGATTCGGGCGAGAGGGTATGCAGCCGCTCGGTGCTTGCATCAGCGCGGCTTCCTAACCGCTCGATCATCATGCTCAGGCTGAAAAGCGCGACTAGCACCGAGGCAAAGCGGATCGCCGAATGAAGCCAAAGACCACTACTGGCCTCGCCGCCGGCCCAGTGCCGCCGGCCTAAGAGCACCATATTCAGGTAGAGCATCGCCACGGCCAGAGAGACGAAATAGAAAAGCCCTGAGAGCGAGATCACACCGGTGCCGAAATCGCGGAACTGAGCGGGAACCGACCAGCTCTCGATGTGCCGCCGCAACGCTCCTCCCGTGGGCGAACCCAGCCAGTCCAGCCCCACCGGAAGGGCACAGAAGAGCACGCCCAAGAGGAAGGCCACTGTGACATTGGACGAGAGCAATGACGCCACCATCGCCATGGCGATCAGCATCACGCCCATCAGCCAGTATCCCAGGTAAGTCGAGAACATGACGCCCCAGTCGGGCTCGCCCAAGAACCGCAGCACCAGCAGGTGGCTGAGCGAGAAGGCCAGGGCCACCGTGTAAATGCCGACCGTCGCCAGGTACTTGCCCAGCACGATGTCCAGATCGTGCGCCGGGAGGGTCAGAAGGAGCTCGTCAGTTCCCTGCCTGCGCTCGTCGGCCCAAGCGGTCATCGTGATCGCCGGGATGAACAAAAGCAGAACATAGGGCATGTACTTGTTGAGCTGGTCGAGGTTCGCCAGATTGTTCGAGAAGAACTCGGGCCCCCAGAAGGCCAGCCAGGCGCTTACCAGCACGAAAAGCGTGATGAAGACGTAGCCGGCCGGGTTGCTGAAGTAGCTTTGGAGATTACGCTTGAAGATGGCCCAGATGACGTGGGCGCGGAAAGGCCGGGGGCCGCTGGGCCGTCTGGACGGTTCGACCGACGGCTTGGTGGTCGGTTTGGTCTCGAGCGTGGTCACCGCGTAATTCCTCGATCAAGGGTAAATGCCCGGCGCCGGGAACCAGGATCGCCGGTTGCTATTGGCCCATCCGGAGCGGTCCAAGAGACCGGCAGCAAGACGTCCGGCGGCGTCGTGGAAGCGACCGAACCGCTGCCGGTCCATCCGCCGCGCCGGACCGACTTCAAACCGGCTGAGCCGTCAAGTTATAAAACGCCTGTTCCAGATTGCCATTCTGATGCGCCAGCTCATGCGGCTTGCCATCGAAGACAATTTTTCCGTCGTGGATGAACAAGACCCGGTCGGCCACCGGCTCAACTTCCTGGAGAATATGGGTCGAGACCATGATGGTCTTGGATTTGCCCAGCTCGCGAATCAGCGACCGGACGCCGCGAATCTGGTTCGGATCCAGGCCGCTGGTGGGCTCGTCCATGATCAGGACTTCCGGGTCGTGTAGCAGGGCCTGAGCCATCGAAACCCGCTGACGATAACCCTTGGAGAGCTTGCCGATCGGCTTGTGCGCGACCGACTCAAGCGCGCAGAGGCTGACGACCGACTCGACCCGGCTCTCCAGCTTGCTTCCTTTCAGTCCCCGCGCCTCACCGAAGAACTGGAGCAGTCCCAGGGGCGTCATATCCGGATACAACGGGCCGTTCTCAGGCAGATAGCCCAGATGATCGGCCGCCCGGATGCGGTCCGTCTGGACGTCGATCCCCGCGATCTTGGCCGTTCCGTGCGTGGGAGCGACAAATCCGGTCAGCAGCCGCATCGTGGTCGTCTTCCCAGCCCCGTTGGGACCGAGAAAGGCCACAACCTGACCTTTAGGAATCGTGAATGACACGTTGCGGACCGCCAGGAACGACCCGTACTGCTTGCAAAGCCCATCGGCCTCAATCATGACGGGCGTCGACATACGAGTGTGATCCTCCCCAGCCTCATATCCAGGTTGGTTCCCGCGCTTCGCCAGTTCCGCCGATCCCCCCTCGGGCCCGGTCAAGAGGGAACCAGGCCGACGACCGGGGTCGCGCAAACGATGCAAGGGGCGTGCCCCTCGTTGTCCTTACTATTACGAGGGACAGCCCGGTGGGTTCATTATGCGCATAGGAAATCTTCAACGCAACCGTGGCTGTCGCGTCGCCTGCCCCCTTCCGCACCGACTCGAAGGCCGCCAGCAACCGCCCTGACTGTTGCACGCAAGACGCCATGGCTCCAGTCGGCCCGAATGTTCAAGGTGATCGTATTTCGGTGAACCTTCCCCCCGCCGAAGACGTCTACGCGGACGCCTACTCGGTCTGGACGGCTTATCGATCAGCTAAAGGTGGAGGCTATCCCTGACCCGAGCGGCCTTTGCTCTGGCGGACATCGACCCGATCTTCGCCAGCCGGGCGCTTGTCATCGACCCCGGCTGCCGTTACGATCATTGTTTCAGCCCACGCACCCGTAGCTCAATTGGATAGAGCATCGGTCTACGGAACCGAAGGTTACTGGTTCGAATCCAGTCGGGTGTAATGACGTCAGAAGCCGTCTCAGACCGACAGGTCGCGTCAAGTCCTTGGGAAATAAGGGGTTCTTCGTTGGTCAGCGGCGAAGCCTTTGAGCCGGTCATCACGCCAGCATGCGACACATCCCGCCCGGAAACGTCCCCTCTGGTGGCCAAATAGTGGCCAAAGTGTTCGCTTATGGGTTGGCCTTCCACGCCGGATTTCTCGGTATCTGAGGCGACCGGGTCGGTCAAATCGGACGGTTGTCGGTGGCCAATCGGCCCGTCCGTGCCGGTCATGGCCACTCCCTCAGTCCGGTGCTCAGTCGGTCGGAGGGAGGGCAATCGCGAGGCGGCTCCTTCGATATCCACGGCCCGGGGCTTGGTATAGCGGCCGGTCAGTTCCAAGCTCGAATGCCTCATGAGCCGTTGAACGACCCTCGGAGAGACACCAGCGGAGTCGGCCAGCGTTGCCGTCTGGCATCGCAGGCTGTGGAAGTCAAAGAAGAGCCCAGATGCGTCGCGGTAAGGGATGCCGGCCGCTTCTAGGTCGGCACGGAGCATAGCGGCCCCCTTGGCGGGCAGAGGGAAGACCGGCGAGTTAGCCGCCAGCGTGACGACATAGGGCCTCAGATCGTCCACCAGGTCGTCCGGCAAAGGCAACTCGGCTTCCTGCCGGTTTTTCGTGTAGGCAGCAGCCACGCGGACGCTGGGATCGTTCCAGTTGAACGACGCTGGTGTGATGCTGGCGATTTCCGAGTATCGCAGTCCGGTTGATGCGGCCAATCGGTAGCAGAGCGCTCGCGCCGGGCCGGTCATCCCCTGGAAGGTCGGGCCTCCGCCGGTAACCTGGATGAGCCGGGTCAGTTCATCCAGGGAGAGGGTGCGGCGATCATGCCGGCGGTCTTCCTTGGCGTTGTAGCCGGTCAGACCAACCAAGGGGTTGTCCTGCAACCGTCCGGTCTGCCAGGCCCAACGGCCGAAGGCACGGGCACAAGCCCGATAATGGTTGCATGTCTGGGCTGATCGCCCCGAGTCGCGGAAGGTCGCTATGGCGGATTGGACCCGCTCAGTGGAAATGTCCAATAATTTCGCCTTGGCTAGCAGTCGGTCAATCGTGTCGCGGGCCTGCTTTTGCCGAGACCGGCTCATGGTCTTTCCATCGATGTCGTCGGGCCGGGCTCCAGACATCACGGCGACGAGGCGTCGCAGACGGTCCGCGCTCTGGTGGGCATGTTTCGGAGTGTGGCCTTGGTTCAGCATCGCTTCCCGCCAGGCAGTCACATGTTCCGACAGCGGCCGAGCCTGATGATCCCGGCGGGCAAGGTCCTTGGCGTCCACCAGGCCAGCACGGATCTTGGCGGCTTCTGCCTCCGCCGCTCGGGCCAATTCTTCAGTCACTCGGCGGTCGGTGCAACCCTTCCGGGAGCGCTTCACTCCATCAGCGTCAGTGTATCTGAAATACCAAATCCGACCGCGCTTGCGTAAACTTGCCATAAGATCCCATCCTTCCATGAAGGGGTGAGAATCAAGGGACGGGATCGTTCGAGCCCCTTTCCCCAAGACTCCCCATGATATCTTGAACCCACGATTGATTCAAGATGTGCTATACTCTGGATCATTTTCCAGCCGAAGAGTCCCCGACCTTCTGACCCTCAACGTCTTTCTCAATGCACGGCAGATCGCTCGTTGCGACCGGATACCACTGGTCCCAACCCTCGGCGGTCACTTTGACCACGGGATCATCCCGCTGTTGGGCCCTTGTCCATGTGGCGAGTTTGACCACCCGAATAGCTTTGGTTAGCCCATATGTGGGTTGACCGAGCGGCCTGGGCGGAGGTGGCTTAGGCGCAAGGTCCCGAGGATCGATCAACTCATGCCACTCGGGAAATGGGTCGGGGGCGGGATGCTCCTCAACGCACACGTAGATTTCGCCGGTAGCTTCTCTCTCAGACCGAACCACTTCGTAGGCCCGCTGTTGCGCCTCTTGCGATTTCAACCCCTTGTCTTCAAATTGATTAGCCAACTCCCCCCAGCGTTGACGGTCAGAGATCGGCCAGCGACCAATCTCTTCCGGCCTCTGGTAGAAAAGCGGTGACGGGGTTTGTTCCCAGGGCGTTCTTTCCTCTTCTTCTCGGGGCTGCGACGTTTCCCTCTCGGTAAGCAGAACGAACAGGTCGTCTCTGAACTGGCGGATCAGATGTCGGTCTTGGTCGTTCAGCAGTCTTTTCGGCGAGGCTTGGATTCTGGTGCCCTCGATGGAGAGCACCAGGCCACGCCCGGCAAGCGAATCGATCAGGCTGGAGGCGGTCATCAGAAGTACTCCACTCCCTCACCCTGGATGGCCCGCCGTTCCTCTACGGCGTACGAGTTGGCCCGGTCCTGGTGGGCAGAAAGGTCGCGGGTCTCTGCGTCACAACCGTCACGACCGTCACCCGAATGTTGCAAATCCCGATAGATCCACGGGTTGTCGCTGTGACTATGCATTGGCGATGCGGTGACGGTTGCCGTGGTAGCCGAGGCATCGTCACGTGTACCGTCACTCGAAAACCCCTTGTTTTTCAGGCCCTGTGCTGATAGTGACTGTTGTGACGGTTCATCGCCGACCGCAGGGGGCGGAGCCTTGGAGAGGATCACCTTTCGTCCCTTGTTCGTCCTCTCAGGCCGGGTGTACGAGATACCAAGCCTGCGCAGGACCGGAGCAAGGCGGATCAACTCGGAGGTGAGCTTGCGCGGAGTCTGGGGCCAGCCCTTCGCCTTCGCCTCCTTCTCATTGATCTGACTGGTAAGTGCGGCCAGCAACTCGCCAGAGGTCCCCTGCCACTCATCCTGTTCGCTCATCAGCTTGAGGATCGCAGTGGCGACTGGGGATGCCTCTGCGGCCGACTCCGTGACGCCCTCGATGTTCTTGCGATAAGCCTTGAGGAACGCGTCCTCGCCCCAGTCCTGGGACCGGCCGACTGCCTCCCCGAAACGGGCGAAGTCAGCCAGTCTCGGTAGGCGATCAAGGTGGACATCGGGCAAGACCTTGAAAGCTTGGGCGAAAACATCGAGAAGAGCCCCGAGGATCAGCGGCCGATCAGCCTCGAACTTCCTCCAGAACTTGGATTCCTCCTGCCTCCGATGCTCTGGAATCGTCGGCAGGCGCAGCAAGATCGCGCGATCTAATAGGTCCGGCCGCTCCGCCACGTCATCGATCCCGTTGAGGAGGATCGGTCGCATGGCATTAAAGTGGGTCTCGTCTTCGTCGCTGTACAGCGCCCGTGTCGCGAACCCTCCCCCAGTGGACAGCCGACAAAGTGCGTCCGACAACCACGGCAAGACGCCACTGAGATTGTCCAGAGCGATCAACCAAGATGCATTCGCCGCGATCATTAGGTCCTGTTGGGACCTTGGCTCGCTCCGTAACAGGGTGGAGTGGGGGTCAATTAGCGATCGAAGGACGCGGCTCGTCGTGCTCTTGGCCGAGCCTTGCTCCCCCTGGATCATCATCACAGGATAAGGGCCGGTCGGCCGGAGACATGCGGTCAGCCAGGCGACTAACAGCTTGAAGTCATCATCGCTGGCCATGTTCACGTAAGGCCGCAAGAGATTGAGTGACCCTCCTCGAACAGGCGTCGGGAGCGACAACATCCCCGAGGTCCGACGGAACGCGACTGGCGATTCGTCAAGGACCCTCCAGCTACCACCCGAGATCTCCACGACTCGCCAGGCGGAATCGCACAGGTCAACGTAGTGGTGGTCACCTGCATTGCCGACGCGGAGGAACACTGGCTCTTCGCGTCCCTCATGACATGCCTTAGCCTCCAGGGTCCGGATGGCCGACGTTAACGCCTCGCTTGGCGGTGCGCTTCCCGTCTCCCGGAGATAACGCACCAGCAACCACGACTTGAAGGCTTGAGATTTGACTCCCAAGACTTGGAAGTGCTCGGCGATCGCGGCTTCTTCCCGCTTCGGAACGAAAACCCTCGCGTACGGCCGCATGTCTGCCGAGTGGAACAGCGTGATGTCCCTGGCCAAGCTCAAGAGCACTTGGACTTGGCTTTGTGAGCGGGATTTGCCCTCGGAGTTCTGGGGTTTGCCATGACTCCCAGGCTCCTCGCAGTCATCCGACTCGCTCGGTACCTCGTCGTCTGGAAGCTCGCCGATGCTTTTCTCGCTCCAAGGACGCCCCAGGGTCGCGTATCGGCGACCACGGCGCTTGGCACCCTGGTCCTTGCCGTTCACCACGGGGCGCGGGCCGGCTGTGCTCTGGCCGTTGACCGGATCGGGTCGGCTATTCCGGTTCGCGTCTAGGTGCGACAGGTCGCGGGGCTCGTTCTGGCCAGCGTCCAGACCGGATCGGATCGTTGCTCGGGCTTGAGCCTCCCCGTCCTTTTGGACATAGCCGGCAGCGGCTTCCAACAGGCGCCTTTCGGCCACGGACCGATCCAGAGCGCCAGCGCCCACCAGTTGGCCTAGGGCGAACGCGGCCTTGTTCAAGGTGTCGTTTTGCTCGCCATCTTGGGCCAGGGCCACGGCCTGGCATTCGTCATCAAGGGCAGCCGTCGCATAGGCGGAACAAGCCGAATTGACGGCAAAGATCACGTCCGGGGTCGGCCCCCTGGAGGGGTGGGGGCCGACCTCGCGCTTCGAGCTGGCCAGGGCGGTATCGAGCAACGAGAACACGGCCTCGGGTAAGTTGGCCACGTCGTCGTTGCCGTTCCACTTGCGCGGCTTGCCGTCGGTGCCGACGGTCGGCGGGCAGTTCGATTGCAGTTGCTTCCCGTTCCGCCCGATCCTGATCTCCAAGCCGGGTAGTTGATGCAACTCCTTGATGATGCTCTTCCCGTAGCGGGCAAGTCGGGGATCATACCGAAAGAGATGGTGCGGGCCTCGGGCTGACGACCAGCCGAGAGTCAGGATGATCTCGCCTCCCATGAGACGCTTGAGGGACTCCTCCCCCTCGGGACCATCACACGCCCTGTCAATAATGCCGGCCTCGGGGCCAAGCAAGAGCCCCACGCCGGCCTTGGGGAAGCTTTGGAACGTTTCCTTGAGGAGCTGCTCCGTCGGTCGTGTTGAGCCCCAAGAGTCGCCAATCGGTGCCTTTTCCCCGGTCTTGATGGCCACAGGCCACATGCCGAGGTGCAGCAATTCCAGGGCGGTATCGAGACAGGTCGTGGCTCGGATCATGGCTTGCCTCCCCTCGCGACCCGAGGCTTAGGCTGCCATCGAAACGCTCTACATCGCGTGCACTTAAGCCGGGCATGATGCGGCGGAGTGCCGGGCCCGACGACGGTCGGTCCGCCGCACGCTGGGCAGGGCGGGCCAGGCTCGCCAGGGGGGCGGCCGGAATGGTCGCGGGGCTCGTCCCAGAGCAGTAGTTGGCGGGAGGGGTCGTTACGCATGGGCGCCCTCCTCGATCCATTGACGGATCGTCTCGGGGCGCCAGCGCGGCATGCGGCCGACGCGCAGGTCAGGGGACGGGACCTTCCCTGCCGATCGCATCCGTTCCACGAGACGGCGGGAACAGTTCAGGACGGCAGCCAGATCATCAATCGAAAGCAACCGCTCCATGCCGGCGGTTAGGGTCCGACCCGGCTTAACCGCGGGACGCGGCTCCTCGGGCTGGTGGCTAACGGAGTCGGCCAGTATGAGGCGTCTGGTTTGAGGCGTGGCGGCCTCGGGCTTGGGGGCTGGTGTCATTGGCCACCATCCCGGCCGACGGCCTCGTAAGGGGGTTGTAAGGCGGCCTCGCGATGCCGTTCTTCGGCGGCGGCCACGGACACCCGCAATTGACGGCGCAGCAACCGCGCCTCCCGGATGGCGCGTGCCAGCATCTCCCTCACGACCGGCGGTCGCGGGATCAGGTCGTTACTCGTCTTCATGCTCATGCTCCCAGAGTGGGGTTGTGTTGATCACTCTGAAAGCGAGTCTAACCATGAGCGGTTTCAAGAGAGTTTCAAGGGAGTTTCATCCTTGAAACTCTTTGAAACTGTTCATTCGGGAAGAGTTTTCTTGATGACCTTGAACTCGCGTTGTGACGTACTAAAGGTTAACCGGCAACGAGGGGCGACGTCAGCCAGGGCGTTCTTCACACGAATTGTCCATGTCTTCACCGTTCCCCACTCGCGCTCCTCTCCAGGGCAAACCGCTTCAACGATTTCCTGCCAGGTCGTAACTTGGCGGCCCTTGAAGTGACGAACAAATGCAGCCTCAATTGTGAAACCTTTCGCGAGAAGCGCGTCCGCGAGTGAGTTCTCGTCCAGCGGATCGAGCGTGGGTGCTGGCTGTTCCTTCTTCTCTGGCTTGCAGTCGGCGGCCTGATTGAGCGTCACGGGGTCAGCTAGGGCCTCAGTGGGCTCTCTGTCCCCCTCAGGCGGCGCGGCCTCATTGATAAGAAACCCAGGGCTCCGTGCCTGGCTCGCACCAGCGGTCGCTGGTTGGGGTGAGTCCACTCCCTTCAGCAAATCCGGCAGGTCAATCTGGTTTTCGCAGAACCATGCGTGTGACTGAGCGGACGTCAACTCTCGGGCCTCAATTGAGTATTCGCCGGTCCCCCAATGGATCGGCTCAGAAACGAGAATCCATTCGCCGTATTGGGAACGGTAAAGCACCTCATGAGGCGACACGTCAAGACTGCCATACCACACTTCGCCCGACTCAACCAACTTATCAAGAGAAATAGTTTTCTTTCGGCCACTCAACAGTGTGCATTCAACATCGTTCCGACGATCACGGAGACTGCCCGGGCCAGCTTCGGCGATTCCGCCCAGCCTTTCCCCGAGATCATCAGGCCAGCTTTGAGCTAGAGCCGCCCTCCATCGGAATATCATCTCATCAATAACGTTATAACATAACATAATGCCGATACTATTGAGTTCACGCCGGATCTCATCGGTTGATCTCCCGACGGTGCTAGCCAGAATGATATGAGCCACGAGCTTAAGGTGGTACTGTTTAAGCGTGGCTTGGTAATCTTCCGTGAGTCGGTTATGGTACTCCCATAGCTTGGCCTGGTAGTCTTCGTCCTTGGGGTTCTGGTTCCGGATTTCCCGTTCGTGGGCGGGATCAGCTTCGAGTCCCAAGTCTCTCGGCTGGGATTTGATTCCCTTTGCCAGATCGTCAAGACTCTGTGAGCCGAGAAATCGCTCAAGCTCTTTGCGCTCGTCGCCCCGGTCTCCGGAGATTTTCCTACCCATCTGATTCTCCCCATTACTACTTGGACCGGGACAGGTCGCCGGGCAGGTAGGAATGCTGGTGATTCGCTGACGGCTTGCCTCCGTCGCTTCAGCGCGACAGCCCCTTGAATCGCTCTAGAAAGTAGCGCTTGCGGTGCACGCATAGGATAGAACACGATCGCGGCCAGATGCGAACCTCCAAATTCGCGAATCGCGTTTCGTAGTCAGTCTTTAACGCAAGTTACAACCGAGATTGGTCTTAGATCGATGCGATACCCGGAGCGTGAAAAATTCCAGGCAGACAAGGTAGACACTTGAGGGCCAGCGATTGGGGGCTCCTCCCCGGGGTCAAGACGGGAACGGGGCGGATCGCGATTGCTCTTCTTTATTTGCCACTCCTAGAGTCTTTACTACACTCTGAACACAAGTAGTAGTCGCGTGTATTATTTCGTAATCAGAACAGACGTTGACTCTAACATCATCGCGATTGTGTATTTGACAATCTGACAATCGTGATCCATAATTGTAGTGTTCGGCATGTGACCGAACGCCGATGCATCGGACCAAGCTTTCCGAGATCGGCCAAACGAAAGGCGGAGCGCGAGTGCTGGTAACACTCCGCTCCGCGTGGGACAGTCCTGTCTCAGAGGACCATCCAATGTCCACGGTATCACGTTCAAGCCCGAAAGGGCAATCCGTCCGTCCGTCTCGCGTCCGGCCCGAGCCGACTGGCTTCGCCCGGCTCGAATTGCTGATCAACGGCAATCGGTACAAGGTTCGGCCCACTTCGCTCGGGTCGCTCGCGGAAGTCCGAACCTGGAGACTGCGAAAGCCCGATGGAACGATTCACATCGTTTCCCAGACACTCGATGGACACATGACTTGCACATGTAAGGATTCGGTCGCCCGGACGTCAAGCAAGACCCGGTGCAAGCACATCCTGAGCTTGCTGGCCGTCGGTCTTCTCGATGGGAAAGGCGGTGCGGAATGAACGCCAGCGCCAGAACGACCGCACCGAAGCTTGCCCCCACGAACGGCCAGCCCGTGACCATGCTGGAAATCGTCGCGCATGAGGCTGAAGGCTATCGTGCTTGGGGAACACCGGAAGGCGAGTTCCTTGCCCGCCAGATGGACCGACTGGCGCAACTCATCCGTTGGACTGGCGCCACCACTCCAGCGCAGCATGAGGAGCGTATGGAAGTCTGGGACGCCGAGATCCGGGACCGCTATTGGGACATGGGCTATCATGAGGGTCTTGAAGTTGGCCAACGGGAATGCCGTTGCGGGACGTGCTTCAAGGACCGAGACTGACCGAACGGCTCGGTGGGGTCAACGGACCGATCCCACCAGCTCACACCAATGAGTCGTCAGGGACTCCGAATGCGGAGTCCCTTTTCGGTTTATCGCTCGTGAGGGTCAGGTCCGGTCCATCAACCAACGTTGATTTTTATCATCATGTCGAGAGGTCGAGATAAGCTTAAGATGACACGCTCGCGAAGGCGCGAGCGAGTTGCGACGGCTCCGTCCGCGGCAGATTAGAAGGCAGAGTCTTCAGACGCGAGCACCATCTGCCGCCTCAGTTGCGACAACAGCTCAGTGAGAGGGGGAAACTGTGCAAAATCTGGCTTGGCTTCTCGGGGTTCTCTGGGGACTATGCGGCATTGCTGCCGCGTTTGCATCGGGAAGGCCCGGATTGTACCGGTTGACGATCTGGCTCGGACCGCTCGCCTTCTTCATATTCCGGCCACGCGATTAACAGGCCCTCGGCCTACAACTACAAGCTCGGCCACTATACGCTACAGCGCCAGACCGAACCAATTGGCTCGGCGCAAATTGTTTCCTGTCAGCAGACTAGAGTCGCATAAACCAAGTTCTAATCGAAATTCGCAAAACCGCATTGTGTTCCTTGGCTATAGCGACTTACCTCAACGACATAGGCCAAGTGACTGGGTGTCGGTTAATTGTTCAACAACCCGTAGGGGCACGTCAGAGAGGCAAAACCGGTATCGTTTCGCCCGGGAATAGGATGCCGAGCCAAGGCGAAGCGAAACGATGCGCTGTCGGAAAAAGCGAAGCGACGCGCTGTCGGTGCGCACCTAGGCTTTACAGGGTGGGTTCAAATAGTTGTTTGAGGATAAAAGGAGCATCCACCCCCCTCGATGTCACAGAGGCTTCCTCGTGGCGGGGGCCGAGCTAGGCCGTGCAAAGTGAGGCTTGCATCATGAACGGAGATGCCGTCAGTGGGTTGTTCGTTTTCGCGATCGTGATCGCTCTGGGTTGGATCGTGCCCGTCTACTTTGGGGTGAAGACAGCCAAGAGCAAAGGCTACTCGCCCCACTGGATGTGGTTTGGTATCCAGCCACTTGCGGGATGGATTGCCTGGATCGTCCTTGCCTGCCTGCGCCGGCGAGATCAATGCAAGAACTGTGGCAGCTTCCATGGCTCGCACTACAGAATTTGCCCGTATTGCCTACACGAGGTGGAACCCCCTTCGGCATCGTTACCGAGTCACCTGGTTACCGTCCAGGCCAAAGAAAACGAAAATCAATGTGAGCATAGTACAATTACTAATTGTGTTGAACTTGCCGAAGTGAGTCATACTCGCATCCCGATGTCCGATTCAGATGGGACCATCATGAAAGCAGATGACAAACCAAAAGAACGACCCGAGGCCGATGAGATTGATGTAGCGAGAGTGAGTGCAAGAATGA
Source organism: Isosphaeraceae bacterium (assembly GCA_052146555.1). Taxonomy (GTDB): domain Bacteria; phylum Planctomycetota; class Planctomycetia; order Isosphaerales; family Isosphaeraceae; genus Aquisphaera. The sequence goes on along the minus strand of JBKQMU010000126.1, from coordinate 22,498 downwards.
CCACGAACGACACAGCAACGCCAGTCCTGGAATCACGGGTCAAGCGATTGGAGCGCCAACTGCTCTGGAGCTGGTTGGCCACGGCCGGCGTAGCCGCATTCGCCGTTAGCACGATTCTGACTCCCGAGCGACAGCAGCGCCTCGAAGGCAAGGATCTGCCACAGTCCGCCCACACCCAAAACCAAGGCGCCGATGAGATCACGGCCGATAAGATCTACGCCAAAGAACTGCGCATCATCGGACCCGATGGACAAGCGCGAATCGCCATGAGTGTGAACCCTGACGGCACTTGCGCCCAGAACTTTCTCGATCCCTCCGGAAAGGGGCGAATCCGAATGAGTGTGAACCCTGACGGCACTTGCGCCCAGGACTTTCTCGATCCCTCCGGAAAGGGGCGAATCCGAATGGGTGTCTACCCTGACGGCACTTGCAGGCAGGACTTTCTCGATCCCTCCGAAAAGCAGCGAATCCACACCGGCGTGGCCCCTGACGGCACTTGCAGGCAGGTGTTTCTCGATCCCTCCGAAAAGGGGCGAATCGGCATGTGTGTGACCCCTGACGGCACTTGCAGCCAGGGCTTTCTCGATCCCGCCGGAAAGCAGCGAATCTGCATGAGTGTGTTCCCTGACGGCATTTGCAGGCAGGTGTTTCTCGATCCCTCCGAAAAGAAGCGAATCGGCATGGCTGTGGCCCCTGACGGCTCTTGCGCCCAGGTGTTTCAAGATGCGTCCGAAAAGCAGCGAATAAACATAAGTGTGTTCCCTGACGGCACTTGCACGCAGGACTTTCTCGATCCCTCTGGAAAACAGAAGCGAATCCGCATGGGTGTGCTCCCTGACGGCTCTTGCGCCCAGGTTTTTATGGATCACTCCGACAAGATCGCAATCGGCATGGATGTCGCCGCTGACGGCACTTGGGGCCAGACTTTTCACGATCGCTTTGGCAAGAGGCGGGCCCAGATATTTCTGGACGCCGAGGGCTGTGTAACCCAGCGCTTTTACGACCTCAATCAAAACAGCCAGATCGCCATAGGGACCGATTCCTTCGGCCGCCCAATACTTGACAAGAGATAGCAATGGCAGTCTTCATAGCCTCCGGCCTTGACATGGATTGCACACTGATTCAGGCAGCGGCATGAGGAGATCCAGGCGATCGGAACCGCCCGCCAATGACTACTCTCTACAAACTCCTGATCACCCTCGCACCAGAGGACATTGAGCGGCCCGACGCCCTAGTGCGAGCCCGTCAACGAGCGAAACCTTTGAGGACGGAGCAACCGTCCGCATCTACTATGAAGGCCGGTTGGCCAAGATAGAACTGGACGAGGCCGAGCGGCCGAAGCTGGACGAGGACTTTGAGGAAGTCACCGAGGGCGAGGAGCTTGACAAGAAAGAGAAGCTCAAGAGCAAGTGGGCACGGCTGGAAGCGCTGGTCGGGGCCGAGAAGCGGGTCAAGCTCGTGGCCGAAGACCTCGTGAGCCACTTTGAGCAGCGGCTCGCCGCGATTGATGGCAAGGGAATGGTCGTCTGCATGAGCCGACGGATCTGCATTGACCTGTACGACCAGATCATCAAACTCCGCCCGCACTGGCACGAGGAAGACGACAGGCGAGGAGCCATCAAGGTCATCATGACCGGCTCGGCTGCTGACAAGCTCCAGTGGCAGCAACACATCCGCAACAAGTCCCGCCGTGAGGCCCTGGCCAAGCGGTTCAAGGACCCCGACGACCCGCTCCGGCTGGTGATTGTTCGCGACATGTGGTTGACCGGGTTTGATGCTCCCTGACTGCACACGATGTACGCCGACAAGCCGATGCGCGGCCACGGCTTGATGCAGGCGATCGCCCGGGTGAACCGAGTGTTCCGGGACAAGCCCGGCGGTTTGGTGGTGGATTACCTCGGGCTAGCCGACCAACTCAAGAAGGCCCTCTCACACTACACAGGCGGCGACCGGGGCGAGGTGGGCATTGATAAGAGCGAAGCCATCGCCAAGATGCTGGAGAAGCACGAGATCATCGTCGGGATGCTTCACGGGCTTGATTACTCGGCGATCTTCAGCGACAACCCGGCCGCACGGATCGGCGTCATCAGCGCCACGATGAACCACATTCACGAGCGGGACCACGAGGAGGGCAAGACCGACCAGACCGACAGCCTGGCCGCTCGGTTCATCAACGAGGTGAGTCTGCTCTCCAAGGCGTTCGCTCTGGCTGTCCCCGCCGACGAGGCCCTTGAGATTCGCGACGAGGTGGGCTTCTTCCAGGCAGTGCGGGCCGGGCTGGTCAAGTATTCCGGGATCGGGGCCAAGTCGCCCGAGGATCTAGACCACGCGATCCGTCAGCTTGTGTCCAAAGCAATCGCGACCGACCGGGTAATTGACATCTTTGCCGACGCGGGGCTCAAGAAGCCCGAGATTTCAATTCTCTCTGACGAGTTCTTGGCCGAGGTGAACGGCCTTCCGCACAAGAACCTGGCCCTAGAGCTTCTTCGCAAGCTCCTGAACGACGAGGTCAAGGCTCGCTCCCGCAAGAACGTGGTAGAGGCCCGCTCGTTCCTGGAGATGCTGGAGAAGACGATCAAGCTCTACCAGAACCGCTCCATTGAGACCGCTGAGGTCATCGCCAAGCTCATTGAACTGGCCAAGGAGATGCGCGAGGCCCACAAGCGGGGCGAGAACTTGGGCCTGACCGACGACGAACTGGCCTTCTACGATGCCCTGGAAGTGAACGACAGCGCCGTGAAGGTCCTCGGTGATGAGACCCTCCGCACCATCGCCCGCGAACTGGTGGACGCCGTCCGCAAGAACGTCACGATTGACTGGGCTGTGAAAGAGAGCGCCCGAGCGAAGATGCGAACCATCGTCCGGCGTTTGCTCCGCAAGTATGGCTACCCGCCCGACAAGCAGGAGAAGGCGACCCAGACCGTGATTGAACAAGCCGAGTTGCTGTGCCGGAACTGGGCGGCGTGACGATCTACGAGCGCAAGAATCTCATCGGTTCCACCCCAGAACTAGGCCAATGCCGCAAGCGAGAGCATTCCACAGGGCTGCGATCCTCCTGGCTGTCGTCGCGGTTACGGCCCAAAGCGTCATCATTGGACCCGCCCTGGATAGTGCCACTTTCGCCAACTTAGCGAAGAGTGTCCTGCCCATCTTAACCCCTGTCGCTTTGCTCAGCCCGAGCTAAGGATCGGTTCGCGCCGCACGCCCTGGAACGTCCCCAGACGCGTTCTGGCGCCCACCTGCTGACTTCTTCGCGGAACCGCGTCTTTTTGACACGCGACTCATAGCAAGCACAAGTTGCAACCCCGGGGATCTTCGGCTTGCGTTGGGAATTGCGATATTCGCGAAGCGAGGTGATCGGGCCTAAGTTTATAGCTGACGAGGTTTTGCGCTTGTCACTATGGACCCTTGAACAAACATTTGATGGGTTGTATTTGGGACTGCGAATGATAGGTTTTGGATGCCCAAAAACACTCCAAAATCCTACTGTCAGGCCCTCAGATGGGCTTTGCAGGGTCAGGGCCTATTTTTGGTTATGGGGACATGGTGGACGTGCTTGGGCAGGATCGCGAAACTGAGCAGGTCCCAACCGAACCGCCCAACTCTCTGCGCCAGTCCAAGGGGCATAAGCAACTACACTGAAAATAGCCGCGAAATGCATGCGTGCGTCAGCGGTGCGGCTATTTTTCATCCTCTTGGATGACCGGGGCGCGGCAGTGCGACTGAAACTGATTTCCTTGCTTGAGCCGGCGCTGGACGCGAATTACGCGGCGGTCTTGGGAGTACTTCACGAGTGGAACGCCACGGCCGCTGAGCCTTGACCCAAACACGAGAGGCCCGGCCTTCACCGCCGGAACGGAGGAACGCCACCAAGCCGGTCTAGTCCGGCGAGGCCGATTATCGCTGGTGCTGCCAACGGTCCATCCATCACCTATGCTTTCTTTGGTCACCAAGTAGAGACACTCTGAAGCACAGATCAAAGACCAAGGGAATACATCCATGTTCCTAAAGAATTATGGTGGGTGGATTATGGAAAACTCCACGACCCAAAGCATGAAGTGCCCCAACTGCGGAAACACTACGGAGCATGTCGTTTACGTCCACCCGCACGGGCCAGTTGTCGGCCTGATATTCATGAAGAAGCCCTTGTTGTCAATGAAACAGTATTTTCTTGCTTGCCCTATCTGCTCCCACCTCACGAAGGAGTTGACGAAACAGCAGGCCGAGGCGATGAGGAATTGAACCATGATCATCGTTGGGAAGGGCAGCGACCTGAAGAAGATTGGCTTCGCAGGGATAGAGAAGTGCCCCAACTGCAAGAATTACGTGCCTCTCTGGTTATGCGAACACTCCCACAAGCTGACGGCGTACTTCATCGCGGTCGTAAGGTACAAGAGACAATTGCTCTATCTCTGCGAGACCTGTAACCAGGCATTCCTGCTCAAGGAGGGCACGGAAGAAGAGGCAATAAAGAGCACTGTTTCCCTGCCATCGCGCGAAGAGGCGGTCGCGATGTGGAGCAAGCTATACGATAGACTAGCTGACGCTGTTCGGCGCGAGCAAGGACGTCCCAACGAGGAAGTTGTTCAGGTTATCCACACGACCATGATGAGCACCATCGCTGAGTTGAAGCAGTCATACCAACCAATGCATGTAGACTACGTTCACTCTCGTTTCGTGCAGTTTCTTGAGGACAGTGATTGTCCCCGGTGACTAAATATAGTTCAATGAATATCTACAACTATCAACTCTGGCTGTGTGTATGGCTTCGCCCGCCTTGCCTCACTAAGGCCCGCCGATGAATGACCGGCTCGGTCTGATCAGCCTCTGGAGTATTCGGGTAATGGCACGATGAATGACCAGGCTCGCAAGATGTCTGAAGGGGTAACATCCCGGCCTAACCGCTCTGGATTGCCACTCGCGCAGCCTCACCCGCAATCGATGTTCCACGAGCCCCGTGACATGGGAACGGGATTGACGGGTCTGGAAACAGATTCCCTGGGATTCGGGCCGATCACACCTCACCCTCCTCGCACCCGATTCCTTCTGCCCCTGATCTGTTTGACTTCCCGATGCGGCCTTCACCATCGCCAGGTGCCGGCACGGATCGCCTCGGGTAGGCCAGGCGGCCCTCACAGTGGGCGAGATCAGGGCGAGGTTGGCAGGTGTTAGCGAGAAGGAACCACTGCCACCGAAATGCACACGGGCAATCCGGCGATCGAGACCAAGAATTCGACCATCGCCGCGACGCACGCAAATGAACGACCATGAGAAAGCAAAGGAGCCGGCCGTCGGTCGGAACCCGGCATTCGGACATCGCGATAGCGATCGCGAGAAGATTGAATTGAACGTACCCAATTCATGGAACGATTACGGATTGAAAGCATCTTCATAATCAAACACATCTTTAGCATTGCGCTGGCGGTTACGGTAAGCTTCGTTGCGATCAGCGTTATCCGAGATAATGTAAACTCGTTCCACTCGCGACTTATCGCCTGCCTGGCTCCGCCAACCGCGTTACATCGACCGACCGATACATTTATGATCACGTTGATCCTCGCGGTTTCGACAACAGCGTCAGCCTCGGGGGGGCCGGCTCCGGTTGTCGTGGTGGAAGCCGTGATGATTGCGAATTCATACGACATTTGCGCGTCAGGAGTGGAACCGTCCAACTGCCGTTGAGCCAGACGGCCCACCAACCGGCCTGGCTTGAAACGTCCCGACGATGGGTGCAATCACAAAGTCTCGAAGGCAGCCTACGTCTTCCGTGGTTTGGCACGGATCATCGCCAGGATGCCGGCGCGGATCGCCTCGGGCAGACCCGGCCAGGCGTCCACCACGGCGGCCAAGTCGGGGTCGTTCTTACAAGCGTCGGTGGCCAAATGGTGGCCATTAGGCAGGATTGCTATCCCCAATCCCTTATCGATGTTCGGTTTGCGGGATTCGGCCATCGGTCTACGGAACCGAAGGTTACTGGTTCGAATCCAGTCGGGTGTAATCGACCCACGTTAATTGTGTATTGCGCCTTAGGCCACCCGCTAGGCCCTCATATTTGGGCGGATGAAAGCCCCCGGAAAGCCGGTACTCTACCGGCCTAGGTGTCCGCCCAATGCCCTCCAAAATTGTCTCGCACGCCGCACGCCGAGATATCGCCTGAACAAGGCATTCGGTCTCGCCGTCATCATGTTGAAGGGGAAAAGATGTCTATCTCGGCCCCACCAACGCATTCCTGCGATACCACTGCCCGCGGGCCCCGGCCATCTTAGCCCCCAGGTCCGTTCGGCAAGAGACGAAAAATTAAGTATGGTTTCAAGGGAACTGTAGCTTGCCATCAACGGCTTTCGGCGTATGAGTTGAGCTGATACTTCAACGGCACTGGCCGGCCTGGCTTGAATCCATCATTATTTTTTGCTTTGGTATTCTGTTGACATCCCAGGGTTTCGTGTGGATGATGATGTTTAAACTGGGGTTAGAGCGCGCAACAGTCGTGTCATTCCACATCATTTCGGTCGTCCACTTCTGGTACGGCGGCTTGGAGGAGGATGCGGATGAGCATTAATTGGGAGCAAGTCCCTAAGCATCAAGTTGACCGCAGCACGTGGCCAATGATGGTGCAACTGGGGTTACGGCGCTACCGCAGCGGCGCGGCGGGACTTTTGGCTAGGCCTCGCAATGGCGGTCTTTTTTCCCCCCTTGGTGGTAGTGCCGCTGTGGATCTATCTGTCCATCCGGTGGGTCGATCAGCACGGCGGGTGGGAGGTCACGCCTGCCCCCGCTTACGCCCCCCCCGCCGCCGCCGCTTATGCCGCAGCGGGCTTGAATCCACCGCAGAAGGTCACGCCTGCCCCCGCTTACGCCCCCCCGCCGCCGCTTATGCCGCAGCGGGCTTGAATCCACCGCAGAAAATCACGCCTGCCCCCGCTTACGCCCCCCCCGCCGCCGCCGCTTATGCCGCAGCGGGCTTGAATCCACCGCAGAAGGTCACGCCTGCCGCTGCACCTGCACCGCTAGTATTGTCCTTTGTCCAATTCACCGACCCGATGAAGGGCGGCTTCACTCTCGACGTTCCGCGCGGCTGGCCAGTCAGGGGCGGCTTGAACCACGCCGGCCTGGGCGACCGCCGTTGGTTCGTCGAGACCCAATCGCCGGACGGCATCACAGTCATGCTGGGCGATCCGAACTGCCCGCAGGACTTCTGCCATAACTCGATGGCGATTGAAGACGTGATGATTCCGTATCCGCAAGGTACTACTTTTCTGAACATCCCTCCGGGGGCAAAGCGGCTGGCCAGCTACTACTTCAAGCATGTCGCGCCGCAACGGTTCGGGCCCCTCAAGATCACGGGCCAACGCGACCGCAACGACATGGCGGCGGAGCTTATGAGTAGGATGCGAGAACTTGGCATGGCGCTTCCAAACTCGTACAAGATGTCCGCATACGAAATCCGGTTTGAGGCCGGCGGCCGGATTGGCTGCTGCTTCGCAACCAGCGGGCATGATCCGGCCTATTCGGTCCTGGGTTTGACCTGCTCGCAGGGCACCGTCTACGTATACCTGGCGCCACCGGCTTTGGCGGCTGTTGCCGAAGAAGTGCTGACCCATATGAGAAATACGTACCGCATCACGCCGCGGATGCGGGAGGTGTGGCAACAGGACGAGGCGATGATCGCGTCCAACGGGATGGCCGCCAACATGAACCAGCAGGTTTGGTTCCAAGGGCAACAGGCGGCTCACCAGGCGCAACTGGCGCAAGGTGACGCGATCGTCAACAACTACTGGCAGCAGCAGCGAATCAACGACGGCATCACGCAGAGTTATGGGGACGCCCAGCACACCTACGACCGGCTGTCGCAAGACCGGAGTGATGCGATGCTGGACCGGCAGAGACTCTGCGACGATCGAATGGGCCAGACTTACGATACCTCGGCGGGTTACAACTATTACTGGCTCGATCCGCAGAGTGGGCAGATAGTGGGCACGAACACGAGCGATCCCCCGGGATTACCAGCGAAACTACACTGCGTTGCGCAAGCTGTAACAAGTCGTGGTGGACGCGCCCATTAGTCATCCATGGAGATGAATATGGCTCTTCGAGTCAGCCCCCGCCACCGGCGGCCAGTTGCCTGTTGTTGAACTTAGCAGCGCGGGCCTCAAGATCAGCCCGCTTGAGAATAGCGTCTCGAAAGTAGCGGACGCCCTCAGGGACGCAATTGATCGTCCAGCAGCGTCGAATAGATTCTGCCTCTCTCACTTCACCGCTTCGTGCGCGCATCGTTGCGATGAATTACGCCGCTCGCCCGACTGCAGCCGGGATACCATGGCGATACAATCGGACCGCTGCGATGAGCACCTGGTGGCCTTTGCGGCTGACGAGCCACCGTGGGCTGTGCGGGACTTTCACGATCCAGGAGCGCACGCGCAATCGCTCTAGCATTCGACCGACCGCGTGGCTCCGGCGGCGGCGGCGTTACAGAATCCAGTCAGAGGAGATTCAATGGAGAAGTGGATCCGGACCATTCTGACCCTGCCGATGGGCTTGATGCCTGCCCTTTGGGGCCAGACCCCTTTGCCATCCCCAGAGGACATGAAACCTATGGGCCTCGTGGGTGGCCTTTCCTGGCATTCGACCGTGGATTATTACCGTTTGATTAATCAGGCTGTGAATGACCGCTATCGGAACAAAACAATACAAACCCGCCCCTGCAGTTGTGGAATCTCAATCAGGCCCGCATCCATGAACTGCAGAACCGGGATGAGTGGGATGAGATCGCCAGGGTCATAGGTGAGGCTGCGAAGGTGCTCCAGAAGGGTGGTGCTCAGGCCATCGTTCTTTGTTCAAACACAGCACACAAGGTTTATCCGAAGGTAGTGGCACAAGTGAATATTCCGGTACTCCATATCGGTGATGCCGTCGGCCGTGCCGTACAGAGCAAAGGATTGAAGAAGGTGGGGCTGATTGGGACCCGTTTCACGATGGAAGATGGGTTCCTCAAGGACTGGCTCAGAGACCATTACCGCATTGAAACCCTCACGCCGGAACGGCGCGAAGATCGCTCGGAATTGCATCACATCATCCAGAGGGAACTGGGGATGGGCATTTTCAAGCCGGAGACCAAGGCCTATGTCCCGGCCCAAATTGAAACTCTCAGGCGACGGGGAGCTGAGGGCATCATTCTTGGGTGCACAGAACTCTCCCTGATTATCCGTCCAGAAGATGTAAATTTCCCCAGTTTCGACACCACCGCCTTGCATGCTGAGATGGCTGTGGCCTTCATTCTGGGGTCGAAGAATCCCACGTAGCGTTCCGGGGATACTGGGACACCAGACATAACTCCCGGTGTCCACGCTTCCATTAGCGCACCCCATAGGCAACTTGGGGGGACGGATTCCGGAGGCGCCGGACGCCAACTCGAAGGTGGCCGGGTTCTGGAGAAACCACGCTTGACATTCCGTGACGGAGCGGCTCCTGCTCATTAGTCGAGTATGATGTACAACCTCGTCTCCGGCCGTAGCCTATCGTCAGCCGCAGTTTTGGGACACCATACCTTACTCCGAGAATTAATTATGATGTCTTCAAAACGCCGGAACGCAGTATGATGTCGCCGGAACGCCGGAACTCGCCCGCAAGGGCCGAGAGCAGCTAACCTGACCGCAATGGAGGTTAATTTCCTCATCCCGAGATCGTGCGGACCTCGACGGTCTGTTCCAGTACCTTTCCCAGCCCCCACAGGGTCGCCATCGCCACATCGGCGGCGTCCCGACCGACCGCGATTGGGATTAGGGCGGGACGCACCGCCTCGGTCGTCGCATCGATGTTGTGCCAGGCCCCGCTCAGGTAGACCTGCGCGACACTATGAAAATCGGGCGGCTCCAGCCCTGGCGCATAGCACGAGGCATAGCGGGCGGGGACGCCCAGCGCCCGGCAGAAGGCGATGACCAAATGCGCGAAATCGCGGCAGACGCCGACCCGCTCCGTCGCCGTGTCGAACGCCGACGTCTTGGCGTCGGTCGTCCCGTAGTGGTACTCGACGTGCTGGCGGACCCAGTCGGCGAGCGTTCGGACTCGCCTGCCACCGGACAGGAGTTGACCGAACTCGCCGCGCGCCATCCGGGCGAGGAGGTCCGACTGGCAGTAACGGGACGGCAATGTGAAGACCAGTGACTCGGCGGGGATCTCCCGAAGCGGGTGTTCGATGGCATCATCGGGGAGTGCAGCGTTAGGGGCGGTCTCAATCGTTGCAATAAACTCGAACGAAAACGATCCTCTAGGCGCGATGATCCGACGTTGGGGATTGCCGTAAACGTCCCTTCCGAGTTCGTGGAAGGGCGTCGGAGTCGTCAGCAGTTGCTCCTGTACGACCCGGTGGGCTGGTCCAACGAGCGGCGGCTCGACCATCAGCAAGAGGAAAGTCTCTTCGGGCAGGTCGTAGGCAGCGGTGGCTCGGACGGAGATCAGCACGGGCATTGTCCTCCCAGGGTGTCTTGGAATGCCCCCGGCTTCATTCTCGTAGGTCCAGATCGATCCGGCTCTTGACGTGGCGCAGAGGCTACAACTATCGCGGAGGAAGCGGGAGTCAGACCTTGCTAGCGATTATCAAGTTTCGTCAGTGGTCAGCAAGTTTCATGCCAATTGCCTTCTTTACTGTCACCTGCTGGGTGGGTCAAAACCCGATGTTATGCGTCGTATTCACCGCGACATTGCGGTAAGGTAATGCACTCTACAATGATTTCGAGGAGAGGCAAAGACCAAGGCGTTGGGAACGGAGGCGAAAATGACCTATTGCTTAGGTATCATCATGCGCGAGGGGCTTGTGATGGCCTCCGACTCTCGGTCGAACGCCAGTCTCGACGAGGTCAACGTCTGCCAGAAGATGCACACGATCGTCGATCCGGGGGAGTGCGTCTTCATCCTCCTGACCAGTGGGAACCTCTCCTGTTCGCAGTCGGTCCTCACATTGTTGCGCCGCGACTTTGACCAGGGCAATGGTCTTGCCTCTGCCTCGTCCATGTACGACGCCGCCCGGATCGTGGGCGAACAGGTGCGGTCGGTTGCTGACATGGACCAGCCGGCTTTGAATAAACACAATTTCCGGTTCAACGTTCACCTCCTCGTGGCCGGGCAGATCCGCGGGCAACCGCACGACCTCTACCTTATCTACCCGCAGGGCAACCCCCTGCGCGCGACGGAGGACGCCCCGTTCCTCCAAATCGGCGAGTCCAAGTACGGCCGCCCAATCCTCGACTGGGGAGTCCGTTACGCAAGTTCGTCTCTGGAGGACGCGGCGCGGTATGCCCTGATTTCACTCGATTCGACGATGCGCTCGAACGTGGCGGTCGGCCCGCCGCTCGACCTCTTGGTCTACGGCCGCGACGAGTTGCGGATCACTCGCCAGCGGAGGTTCATCGACAAAGACCCGGATCTCCTGGCGATCCAGACCCAGTGGGAGCAGTCGCTCCGCAAGGCGGTCCAGGAGTTGCCACGGGTCCGGTTCGATGAGCCTGGTACGAGATCGTGATCGCGCCGCCCGCGCGGCTGGGTCGACCCCGAGTAACAGGGTCCGTAGGCGGGCGATCTCACTGTCGGCGCAGGCGCACACCGCCCTGAGCGAATCCATTGCCCGGGCAGTCGCAGCGAAAGAGATGCCAGCCGAGCCAGTCACGGCGGATGTCGACAGTGAGCCGGCTGACTGTGCAGGAAGAGATCAGACACCTGCCCCGCTGGATCGAGGCCGTCAGTGTCCACAGCTTATATGAGTACACAGGAAAATGAATTTATTATAAAAATAAGTCTTGACATTCATCTGCGTTTCTCCGATACTTGAATTGTAGGCAGAAAAGCAAGGGTGATGATGGCCCCGCCGGGCAAGCCAATGCACGGTCGGAACCTTTTTTGGACCTTGTGTGCCTGAGGCTATTGCCGAAGGTCAGGCTGCCTGTTCAAGAGGAGAGGAAACCTGAAATGACGATCGAGAGATGGGACCCCTTCCGTGAAATGGTCAGCCTGCGGGACGCTGTGAATTCCCTGCTCCAGGAGAGCTTCGTGCCACCGACCGTTGCTCGGCCAGAACGAGGTGCTGTCGCGTACACGCTTCCCCTGGACGTTTCAGAGCGGGAGAACGATTTCATGGTCATGGCATCACTGCCCGGCATCAAGCCGGAAGATGTGCAGACCACAATCCTCGGCGATACCTTGACGATCCGGGGCGAAAGCAAGGCCGACGCGGAGCGCAACGGCCAGAACTGGCTCTTACTGGAGCGCCGGTCCGGTTCTTTCCAGCGTTCGGTGAGCCTGGGCACGCAGATCAATGCGGAGAAGGCCAGTGCTCAGTTCGAGAACGGTGTCCTGACCCTGACCTTGCCGAAGTCGGAGCAGGCACGTCCCAAGCAGATCAGGATCAGCGCCCAGTAGGCCCCAGTCGGCCTGGCTACACATCGATGGGCATGGATCAATCCTTGCCCATCTGGCTTTGACCAAGACTGAAGGAAGGCACACCATGGCAACGGATCTCGGTATCCAGGTGGCAGGTATCCAGGACGATTACAAGTACGGGTTCCGCGACTCGGACGACCACTACTCGTTCAAGAGCAGCAAGGGGCTCAACCGCGAGGTCGTCCAGCAGATATCGGAGATGAAAAACGAGCCCCGGTGGATGCGCGACATACGGCTCCAGGCGCTCGACGTATTCTGGCAGAAGCCGACCCCGAGCTGGGGCGGCGATTTGAGTCACCTCAACTTCAATGACATCTACTATTACATGAGAGCGGCCGACCGTCAGGGCAAGACCTGGGACGACGTTCCGGCCGAGATCAAGAACACCTTCGACAAGCTCGGCATTCCCGCAGCCGAGCGCAAGTTCCTGGCCGGTGTCGGCGCGCAGTACGAATCGGAGGTCGTCTACCACAGCCTCCGCGAGGACTTGCAGAAGAAGGGCGTCATCTTCGTCGATACCGATACCGCCCTGCGAGAGTACCCCGACCTGGTCCGGCAGTATTTCGGGACGGTGATCCCGACGCACGATAACAAGTTCGCAGCGCTGAATACAGCGGTCTGGTCGGGTGGATCGTTCGTCTACATCCCAGCGGGCGTGAAGGTCGACATCCCGCTCCAGGCCTACTTCCGGATCAACGCCGAGAACATGGGCCAGTTCGAGCGGACAATGATCATCGTCGAGGAGGGGGCACAGGTCCACTACGTAGAAGGCTGCACCGCGCCCATGTATTCGACTGAGAGCCTGCATTCGGCCGTGGTGGAGATCATCATCAAGAAGGGGGGCCGGTGCCGCTACACGACCATTCAGAACTGGGCGAACAACATCTACAACCTCGTGACGAAGCGCGCAGTCGCCTACGAGGACGCCCTTATGGAGTGGGTCGACGGTAACCTGGGCAGCAGGCTGACGATGAAATACCCGGCCGTGTACATGCTGGGCAAGGGAGCCCGGGGCGAGATTCTGTCGATTGCGTTCGCCGGCAAGGGACAACACCAGGACGCCGGCGCCAAGGTGGTCCACGGCGCCCCCTACACCAGCTCGCGAATCATCTCCAAGAGCATCAGCAAGAACGGAGGCCGCGCCAGCTACCGCGGCCTGGTCAAGGTCGCCGCCGGCGCAAAAGGCTCAAGGTCGAAAGTCGTCTGCGACGCGCTGATCCTCGACGACCAGAGCCGGTCGGACACTTACCCACACATCGAGATCGACGAGGACGACGTCAAGATCGGCCACGAGGCGAGCGTCACCAAGATCGGCGAGGAGCAGCTCTTTTATCTGATGAGCCGGGGACTGAGCGAAGCGGAAGCCTCGACCCTGATCATCAGCGGCTTCATCGAGCCGCTCGTCAAGGAACTACCGATGGAATACGCCGTGGAGATGAATAAACTCATCCAGCTTCAGATGCAAGGGTCGGTGGGGTGAAGCAGGCCCTGGGCTAGTAGATTGGCTTTCTATCGGGCGAACGACTCATCGAAGGTATCTTCGCCAGGATGCTGGCCGGAAGGGGCTCATCGTCGCCCTGGTCGGAGGGCGATCATACCCAGGACCAGGCCATTCGGATTAGACATTCCCCTCGATGATTCGCGCAGCGGTGTTTGGCGACAGGGGCTGGAATCTTACTGTTGGCTCCAGAAGATTACTCGCTGTCGCCGCAGTGCTGCCCCGCCAGTACGCATGCGTCAGCGCATGGGCTTCCTGTCTTTCTCGATCCGCGGACACGATCCGGCTGAAGAGCTCCAGGTACCTCCGCCCCACATTCGGCCAGAACATCGGCCTTGCGTATTCGTAAGCTCTGCGCTGGGTTTCCGCCCGGAACTTGGGATGACTCAGGAATCGTAGTGTCGCTTCAGCCAGGGCAGTTCCATCGGCGAACGGGACGAGCAGGCCCCGCTCTTCGGCCAAGACCTCCTCGGCATACAGGTAGGGAGTGCTCACGATGGCCCGCCCTGCCGCCATGGCGTACGCCAAGGTACCGCTGGCAATCTGGTCCTTTCCCGGATAGGGCGTCACGTATACATCGCAGGCATGCAGGTACTCCATCAGCTCGGCCAGGCTGAGGAACCTGTTCACGAAGCGAACATGTTCGCCGACGCCCAGCGCCTCGGCCATCCCGAGTAGGCACTCTCGGTAGACTTCACCCTCTTGGCGCTTGACCTCTGGATGGGTGGCCCCGACGATCAGGTACAGAACCTCCGGAAAGGCTGCCACGATCCGGGGCATGGCCTCGATCATGTATTCCAGCCCCTTCCCGCGGTTGATGAGCCCGAAAGTGCAAACCACCCGTCGGCCCGCGAGCCCCAGCCGTTCTTTGTGTGTATCGCTGCCGGTCCACGAAACCTGTGGTACTCCGTGGGGAATCACCTGCACTTTGAGACCCGGTACGGCGTAGACGCCCGTCAAGAGGCTCGAGGCGGCTTTCGTCATGACCACCATGCCCTGGCTATGGGCCGCCAAGTTCTGGATCAGATGCCGTGGCAGCGGAGTCGGCTGGGTCATGAGCGTGTGGAATGTGGTGACGATGGGCTTGCGACAGGCACGCACGAACTCGAGGATGCGAACGCCCCATTCGCCGGGGTAAAGACCGAACTCGTGCTGAAGGCTCACCACGTCAAACGGGCCGTCGTTCGCCATTTCCGCAGCCAGACGGTAGGCGTCCCGCCTGTTGTTGTCGATGACATGGACCACGCGCGGGTCGTCAAATTGTAGTGAGCCTGTCTTCTGAATCGCCCCGATCGAGGATACCGGCTCCCGGGCCGCCCCATCGACCGCATCCGCCGAATCCCTGGTGAAGGTTGCCAGTCCACATTCTTCAGGCGGATAGGTCGAGACAAACAGGGGCCGCACCATAACCACTCGTCACCTCCCGAGATCATTCCAGGTCCAAAACTGGTTCATGCACACCCGTGAGCGAGGCAATCCCCGATCAGTCCTCTCAGCCCACGAAGTTTCGCCTTCGCGACCCGCCCACCAGGAAAGACAGCACCGCGAGAGCGAGGAAGACGAAGAAGAGGATCTTCGCCCCGTCCCATGAGTAGCTGGCGACCCCAACGAAGCCGAAGAGGGCAGCGACCAGCGCGATCACGAGGAAAAGGACAGCAAAGCGCAACATGATCAAGGTCTCCTTCAAAAGGGGCTGGACTCAGTGAGCGAGTTCCCAGCAGTGCCGTGGAATCAGTTCAAGTAAGCCCGCCTGCCGTACGCGCCTCCCACAAGAGACAACACTGCGAGGACGGTGAAGATGTAGAAGAGGACCCCCGCCCCGTCCCATGAGAAACTGAAAAATGATCCGAAGCCGAAGAGGGCAGCGATCAGGACGATCACGAGGAAAACGGCGGCGAGCTGTAGCATGGTCAGGTTCTCCTTCCAGATCGGCTGAGCTCGTATTGCAAACTGTCAGCAGAGCCCGGCATTATCGATGTTTCAGGAGCCAGGAGCCAGAAACCAAGGGACTAGCCTAACGGCGACGTCGAAAGCCAAGATCGTACTCGTCCAGAAGGAGGCCGAGCACAAGGCAAAACAGGCCCCAAATGACAGGGTTCGGAATGGCCGTGACACCGATACCCGCCAAGAAAAGGACGATTGCCGCGAGAACATAGAAGATCATCCCGATAGTCATGTGTAATCTCCCATAAAACCTTTGACAACACTATGGCAGCGAAGCGTGCGCGCTCAAATCCGTACTGCCCTCTGGCTCCCTGGACACCAGGCACTTCGGGTTTTCATCAGGCCAGCGGCGCCGCGGGGTCTTCCAGAGGACTGTCTGATTGGCCGTCGACATGGATCTTTTCCCACACCTCCCAACGATGGACAGGTACGGACGAATCGACCTCGAAGCCGAGTCGCACGCAGTTGCCCTTGAGCTCGAGTACCGTCACCTTGAGCAGCCGCTCGAAGCCGGCAGCCCCCCCGACCACCACGGATTCCAGTCGTTTTCTTGACAGCACCAACATAAAAGAACCTCCGTGCTCATGACGACTTCAGAATTCCACTGCCTTTCCAGGTGTCCGCGGATATGCCACTGGCGAGCAAGAACACCTGCACCACGGTGCCAGTCGTGAAAACTTGCACGACGGTGCCTGTCTTCGTTTCGATCTCTGCCTTGGCCTCGCGCACCTCCACACCCGTGATTCGTTTGATCTCTTGCCTCAGCCCGTCGGCGGAGTCGTTGAACAACTGGCGGTGAAACTCCTGCACTTGAGCGGCTCCCTCCGGTGTCTGAGCAAGGGCCCGCTCGGCTGGTGACAAGGCCCCATGCAGGGTGATGACCAGCGTCTCGTCACCCAGAACAACGGTCACCGCCTGGGGCGTGTGGCCTGTTCGCAGCTTCTCGAAGGCGGCTGCCGCCTTTGCAACCTGCTGTGCCATGGTCAGACTGGGCTTTTCCATCCGGTGCCTCCCTGGTGCCTGCGACCGCCGGGTGTCACCGCAAGCGAAAAAAAAACCGACGTAGCCGAACACCCAGAGGCATTCGACCACGTCGGCTTACTCGTTGACGAGCCCCCCCGGGGAAGCCGGGCTGCTCTTCACCTAGTCGTCCGACAACCTGTACTAATGATCTGACCGGAGTCCGAGCCAAATGAACATGAACTCCGTTCAACTCCTATTGTCCTGCGAGAGACGAAAATAGCAAGTGAATTTTTTTTTGTTTTCTTGTACGATCAATGTGAGATGGCCCGAGCAAAGGCGAGCCGGGCTTGGTCGCACTGCGGAGCGGACCGAGGCTGTAGCCTTGCGTCGGCGACAGCGGACGCGTTGGAGCTCACCATGAAAACGCAAGGCGAGGTCGAGGCCGCCATTTGCCAGGGAATGAGCCGGTTCGAGCAGGAATACATGGGTCGCGGACCGAAAGATATCCGCACGCATCTGATCGAAGATCTGGTCGTCGTACGGCTCCAGGGCATCTTGACGGCGGCCGAGCAGCAACTGGTCAAGTCGCTCCCGGCCGATAAGGGGAGAGATCTGCTCAAGCAAGTCCGGACCCATCTGCTCGAAACCGCGCGACCGCTCATGGAAGCGATGATCCGAGAGATCACTGGCATCGAAGTGCTCAGCCTGCACCACGATATTAGTACCGCAACCGGTGAAGAGATGGTGATCTTCACCCTGGTTCAGTCACCGCTTCTCCGCGAGGTCAAGAGGAGGTCGAACTCCTGAATCGCGGAGCCTTCCCACCATCGCGCCGTCGGGCCTCACGATGTGGACGGCAATCGAGGAACCGTTCGAGGGACGGTGAACCGAGATCCCGATGTGGATCAGTCCTCTCGCAGCTTCTGGGGGGGATAGGCGGTCAAGCACGAGGGAAGCGATGTCGGAAAACCCCAGTTTTCGACCGGCGACGCCTTGGGGGTGGGTGATTTGGGTCGTTCGGAACTACCTCAAACTCGACATGGCCTGGTGGAATCGGTTGCGTCTTGAACGGCGCGACCTTCAGGTCCTGCGGGATCTTCCCCAGGGTGTGGGCCTGATCCTCGCCTCCAACCACGCTGATGAGACGGATTTCAAGGCTTGCCTGGAACTCTCCGGCCGCTGCAACCGCCGGTTCCTCTTCATGATGAATCGAGAGGCGTTCGACGAAGGCCGCGGTGTCGCCGGCTGGTGGCTCCAGCGCCTGGGCGCTTTTTCCGTAGAGCGCGGAGGTCAGAACGTCGAGGCCAAGCGCTACGCCATCCAGGTGGTGAAGCGGGGACGGGAGGTGCTCGTCATCTTCCCGGAGGGGGAAATCTATTACCTGAACGATCTGGTACAGCCGTTCAAGAGCGGTGTTGTCGATATCGGGATGCAAGCGGTGCTCGAGGCGCGGCGGACCCAGCCGGACTGGACCGCGTACCTGGTCCCCATGGCCATCAAGTACCGTTACCGCCAGCCCATCGGTCCCCTCTTGGAGAAGCGGGCTCGCTCGATGGAGCAGAGCCTCTTTCAGCGCATTTACCGTGACCCGCTCCCCCGACGATTGGCTCTCATCGTGGCGGAACTCTTGCATCGCCAGGAGCTCATTCATCATCTCAAGCCCGATCCGCGCCGTCTCGTCGAGTTGAGCGAGCGCGTGCAGGACGTGCGACAGGCGGTCCTTACGGAGATGGAGTGCCATTACTCAGGGCCAATCGTCGGCACCCAGGCCCAGACCATGGATCGAACCTGGCGGCTCAGTTCCTTCCTGCGAGAGTTACTGCGGCAAGGTAAGAAACTCGGCGACCAGAGTCGCGTGCGGCTCCAGGACGACCTGGCAGCGCTCAAGCGTGTCGCCCAGATGGGAAGCTGGCAGCCGCATTACGTCGACCTGGATCCGTCTCAGGAGCGGTTGGCGGAGATGGTTCTCAAGCTGGAGCGCGAGGTCTACGGGACCAGCCGGCCACGCCAACCGGCCAGGAGGGACGTCTTCCTTCGCATTGGCGATCCCATCGACCTGGGGCGCTTTGTCCCGTGCTACCTTAAGGATCCACAGGCAGTCCGCCACCAAGTCGCTGAACAACTCCGCGACATTATCCAGAACCTCATCGACGCCATCGTAAACCCACCGGCAAGAGCTCAATAAACGAATGGATCGACCGTTCTCGCACACCAGCCGGATCGGAGGCCAAGATTATGGGCACTGTTTCAGGGGAACCTCTCAATTCGGCCGGTTTCGCCCGAAACCCTGTGGGAGTGGCTGCGCCGGTCCTCCTCACCGTAGTTTTCGCGCAGAATGGGGTTGGAAAACCCCAAGGGGGCTCAGGCCTTCTCAAGGCTATCCGACAACGCCTTGAGCAGCCGGCGGGCCTCAGGCAGCTCGAGCAAAACCTCCGTCGACGGATCCTCGACGTCATGGTCCGCCTCGGCGATGTTGATCGCAAGGAGAGTGCGGCCGTCGGTCCCGACGCCCGTCAAGGTCCTGATCAGGATCCTTCCTGGTGGAAGATGCCGGAACGATCCATCGTCGATTTTGCACTCGATCATGTCGAGGTGTTGATGATACTCGCTCATCGTCATGCCTCCATCGGCTTGTGGTCGAGCTGTCGGGGCAGAGCAGGACGATCCCCCGTCCAGAGATCGCCCCGGCACGCCCCGGCCAGCCACATGATCTGCCATAGAACGCCGTAGTCACCCCGCGGTGATGATGATCACGTCCTCACTGTACTGTTCAGCCCAGCGGGCGTGATCGACCGACCGGCAGTAGACCACGTCAATACAGCACCCCTCACTTGTGCGAGTGCTGATGCGCGGTGGTTGTGTGCTTGTGACCGTGCTCGCTGTGTTGGAGCGCGGCCTCGGCGTGCTTCTTGGCCTCGTCATGCTCGCCCGTGTCGTGGTGATGGACTGCCTCCAAGTGGTGGTGAGCGGCGGCCGCGTGGTGGGCGGCAGCCTGGAAATGGGTCTCGGATGCGGGGTGCTTGGTGGTTGTCGCCATCGTTCGATTCTCCTTGGGGGTCATCTGGGTTGTGATCGTTCGTTCCTGGTCAGCAAGTTTCACAGCTTTAGATTCTGTGAAAACTCGTTGAGTTCCTTCTCGGCCTGGTCCTTGGCGTAGCCGTATTTTTCCTGGAGGAGGCCGGCGAGATGCTCACGCTTCCCGGCGGCGATCGTCAGTTCGTCGTCGGTCAGCTTGCCCCATTTCTCTTTCACCTTGCCTTTGAACTGTTTCCACTCGCCCGAGATCTGATCCCAATTCATGACGTAACTCCTTGGAAATAAGTTGTCGGATACCTGAGCAAGTCTCTCCGCTCCCGCTTGGGAGGGCGGTGTGTGGTGTACGGGCGGCTCGAATGGCCTCGGCGCGAACCGCCGGTGCCGGAACCTGATCCACTCCAGATCAGAGGCCATGGGGGATTGTACACTACAACCACAAGTACCAGCACGATCGCCAGCAAGAGCCCCAAGGGCCGGCCGGGTGACCTACCGTGGCGGTGGCCGGACCCTTGGCCCCGTTCGTTACTTTCGCTCGATCATCAGGCACTTCAGGGTCGTGACTTCCCCGATCTTTTCGACGATAGCGAGTGCTTTGTCGCCGATCTTGATGTCGCGGATCTTGATGTCGCGGATCTTGCTGTCTTTCCCGTTGAGACGCACCTTGGCGTAGCCCATGGGGAAGGTCCAGTCCTTGACTTGGTCGGTGAAGGTCACTTCCTCCTTGTCGGCGTCGTAGCTCTTGACGGCGCCGTGCATCAGCTCACGGTTCTTGGCGTCACCTTCCTGGACCAGAATGTAATGAGCCGTCCAGGTCACGGGTCCCTTGTCGTAACACACGTTGACGGGGTCGTCGGCTTTCAGGTCGCTCTGGCTTTCCTTACCGGCACGGTTGATGATGACCGTGTCACTGAGCTTGAACGTCCAGTCCTTGCCGGCGCTATCAGTCAGGACAAACTCCTTCTTGTCGGCCTGGATCCCCTTGACCTTGCCGGCCGCGATGGCATCGCCGGCCACCGCTGGGCCGGCCAGCAGAACAAACGCCGCCAACGCACTGAACCACTTCGAGAAATTCTTCATGCTGTCACTCCCTAGCTCGAACCTCATGGCCCGATCACCCCTCACATTGAAAGGCCGGACCCACATCCGATCCATATGGGGTCGAACTTGCTTCAATTCGGGGGATGGCAGACACCAACTCGGGGCCGACCGCCCGGCCAGAACCTCCGTTGATGGCGTAGTGGCCCGATCCACCACGCTCCCAGCGTGTCCTCACCCCGGACCTCCGCCACCCATCTGGGTGACTCGGCCTCTTCCCCCCTGTGCAAAAGGTCTTCTCAGAGTTTGTGAATCAATCGCCGCTTCAGAACACATGCGAGGTGACTGATGGCTTAAGTCTCTTTCGAGACACCAGTTGCGTCGATAGTGTTCATGCGAACTAGTTTACGAATGACGAATTTTTCACAGCCTCTCACTCGATCGATCCGGTAAGCCATGGTCAAATTGGATTTCTCCATCCGGTGCCTCCCTGGTGCCCGCAGCCGTCCGTCGCCACCCCAAGCAAAACAAGACAGCCGACGATGTGGACCACCCCGAGGTATTCGACTTCGTCGGCGTACTCGTCAACAAGCTTCCCGGACCAGCCGGTTCAAAAGTCGGGCCTGGTGCGATCGGCCACGTCGGTGGCCGGGAAGACGGTTATGAGGAAGGGCGACCCCCAGACTCCATGATGATCGTTGCCGGGAAAGTAGACCCGACCCTGAAAGCTCAAGGGTCGGTCGATCACAAACTCGGAGGCATAGCGCAGGCCGAGCATGGAGATCGGGAATTCCGTGGCGCGCTCCATGTCGCCCAAAGCAATCGGCTCTGAAAGGGCAATTCCGGCCGCGCGAAAGGCCTTCTCGGTCATCTCGACGCAGTAGAGCTTCGAGTCGTCGAGGCCAAGCTCGTAATCGAACGGGACCTGCTTCTGGAACACGTTGCGGCAGTAGGCCAGAACCTTGGGGACGGCGCCTTGATGCTCGGGCCGGAGCCGCCTGACCCCGAGAGCGCCCACGTTATCGAGAATCCAGACGCCAAAAGGCTGGCACGCCACGCCCGCCTTGGTCGTGTCGTAGACCACCGGCTCGCCGTTTTCGATGGCAACGACACCGGTGTGAGAAAACGCGCTGTTGTCAGCGTTGGCGACGAACCGGCTGAAGCGGAAGTAGCCCAACAAAAGTCGCGCGTCACCCCGCCGGAAGACGATGTCGCCGTCGTGAAGCGTTTGTTTGCCCCAGTTCTGCCAGGAGGTCATCACGGGTGTCATGGGAACCTTGGGTATCTTGCCTTCGCGCCGGTCCTGATTCGCGGAGGGGCCCCAGAAATTCCCCTGCCATCCCCGAGGCGCCAGCCGCTCGGTCGCCTCGCGCTGCTCGGGTGCATGAGCCAAAAGGTACATGAGTAAGATCACGATTTGCATCATGGCGGTCGATCCTCATATTTCCGGGCGGGGCCAGGCGGGAATCCCTCGGTCGAATAGAGCTTCTCCACTTATCGCGTCCTCATGACTGCGAGCGTCCCGAGCAACGGCAAGAAAAAAAGCCGACGTGGTCGAACACCCTCAGGGCTTCGACCACGTCGGCTTACTCG
>JBKQMU010000125.1:0-8781 GCA_052146555.1 Isosphaeraceae bacterium | reverse complement strand
TCCGGAATTGATCGAGGCCTTGGCGGGCCTGCGCCGCGAACGCGAGCGACAAGGGTTGAGCCTCACGGATATGGCCGAACGGACGGGGATCGACCGCGCGACAATCAGTAAGCTGGAGACGGGCAAGATTGCCAACCCGATGATCGGCACCCTCAGGACCTATGCCAAGGCTCTGGGACGGAGGCTGGCATGGACTCTTGAAGTGGTCGCAAAGCCTGACATGGCGAGCCAATGACGGGGACTCGTAAATGCGTTACGTCCCCCTTTTTAATCCGCCGCCGCCTTCGATACCGAGACGCTGCCTGCTCGCGAGGCGTCCAGATCGTTGGCTCGCCCCTGTTTCTTGACATGCTTGACTCGCTGCTTGATCAACATTGCAATCCCTGCCCTTTCTCTCGTCTCCCAAGCCTGCAGCGGGCGACTCGGCGGTGGCCAAGCCCACGACGGTCTTTACCAGCCTCCTCCGCGCCCCAGAAAGTACCGGGGATACACCGTCACGCAACACCGCGTTACACCGATGTATCGCACGCGAAATCGTCGCGCCGAGCACGTCGAATGAGCGCGCTTGCCACTCCAGCACCCTCGTTGCAGCCGCAACTGGCTCTCCCCTCATGCTCGAAACCGACTCAAAATTCCGGTTCGGCTCAGCCGAAGCTCGATTGAGCCCGCCGGGCCCCCCGCTTCCCTATCCGGCTCAAGTTCTTTCGTACGAAAAAACTTGAAAAACACGTCTGGACCCCCGAGAACTCGCACATTGCATGGCACCAAGCACGCAGTCGCAAAACTGCAAAGGTCACCAGGGAGTTCTTGCGGCCGCTGCAGCACTATTGGGATCATGTTTTGTCGGGGCGTGAACCGTGGCCATGGAATGATGCGACTGATCGAGCGACGAATCAGCGGCTACTAGCGGAGGGACCATGGATGACGAGGATGACGACGAACTTCGTCGGCGAGTAATCGATGCATTTAAGATCGCTTATCCGAACGATACTAACTTGGAGGGCGGCGGCGAGGGGCGAGAGGGTGTATAGTTATAATGTGATATAATATACATACTCTGTTAGTTGTAACCCGTTCTGGCCGAACCTCTTGCGAGAACTTAATGCCATTCGGACCGGGCTGCCCTGATCGGGCGCGGGGGGGGGACAGTGGTGGTTGGGGATCTACGCATGATGACCCTCCTTGTTGATCGCTCCGGAGACGGACCTGGTACCATTCGACCAACTGGAGAAGTGCCGAAAACCCAATTATAGGCACTTGGGAGGTGGGTCGAGGAGGTGTGACGAGATGAGTTTCTTGTTCCACACGTCCGGATCTGTGGGGAGCCTGGGTGGGGAACCACCCAGGTCTACCCGGCCCGGAATTCCCGGAATTCCACTCCGAAAAGATGCTCTGACACCGGAATTCCACCGGAATTCCAGGGCCCGACCTGCCCGAGGCGATCCGCGCCGGCATCATGGCGATAATCAAGGCCGTCGCCCCTCCGCGTGCATGAATTGAGCTTTGCCGGTATAATCCCCGAACTACCAGCAACCTGACCTTGCTCTACACAAACGCTAGGACATCCATGCACGAAACACTGACTGCTGAGCCGACTCAGCTCTTGACACTCGTCAGCAACTTACAAACCTTGCACCGGCCAGTTTTTTGGCATGACTGGCACTCCAAAACAGCTCAGCCGAGAGGACCAAACTTTGTGGAGGACCAAACTTTGTGATTGAACGACGGACGAATTCGGGTTTTTATGCAGTAAACTAAGGTAGGGAGTCGAATTTGTGACGGCGGGAAGTGGCATGTAACGATCATGTCGACCATGCTGATAATCCGACCTGGATGGGGTACGCGTGGCAGCCATGGAAACAGAAATCATTCCGGAATCTCATGATCTACCGAACAAGCCACTCATTGAAGCTATGTTTGAGCTTCGCTGGCAACTCGACAAGGACCCCGCTCGCGGTACGACGGCATTCCGTGTGCTCTTTGGCAAGTACTATGAGAAGGTTCGTGAATCTTACCCCGAGGTCGAAGACCTACCGGTATCAAACGTGCCCGAAGCAATGACGCCTTACATGATCCGCCATCGCTTCAGAGCGGCAAAGAATCAATGGCCTCTCACTCAGCTTGGCTCCGGGATCATGACTGTTAACGAAACGGAAAACTATGACTGGGAAACGTTTAGGCGACGAGTTGTAGAAGCATCGCGAGCCTTGTTTGATGCGTACCCAAGCGAGATCTCACGATTTGAACCCACAGGAGCGGAACTCAGGTACGTCAACATGATTCCGTTTGAAGTTGGGAAAGGACATATAATTGACTTTTTAGATAAGAGTCTTCACACCAGCATCAAGTTGGACGATAAACTTTTCGATGGTCACCATGACAAGAGTAAAGAAAGCGCTGTTGATTTGCAAATCGGCTTAAGGCTTACCAAGCCGAACGCCATCGGCGTGCTGTCATTCGGAACCGGAGAAAGCGAGAGCAAGACCGGCATCCTTTGGCAGATAATTATTCGGTCGCAGCCGAGCTTCATGCCAACAACACTTGATGAGATTATGAAATGGACTGAAGAGGCCCATGAGGTCGTAGACAGGTGGTTTTTCACCCTAGCTCGCGGCAGCTTGATGGAAACATTTGATCGAGGACCCTCATGACGCCCTTTACACGTGACTTCAAGAGCAACACCGAGGTCGTGCTTTCCCCGTCCATCTCAACCCGAGTGAAGAATGGAGAGTCGATCTCTGTTTGGGATCGGTTGATATGGCCGTTGTCGGGCATGGCCCCAGCCATTTTTGTTCTTTGCTCGTTGACCCACTCCGTTGTTGAACCGAATCGTGAAGTGGCCCGTACCGTCGTTGTCTCTGATTTGAGGTACCTTCGAAGACGCAAGGGCCGCAGAATCTCTATCGAAGAGGCGAGGCAGATTGCGCTTCGCACGATGGAGATGACGGATCGTCTCCTGAGAGAAGAGAGGAGGCGAGAGGCGGAATACCTCCTTAGCCTATCCGATAGTGAAGAAAGCAAATCTCTATGATTTACGAGGTCCCTCGGCCTAGTGATCCCATCCAGCAGGGCGACATCTTTAAGGGGATTCCTCGTATTGACATCAACCTTGCTTCTCTCTCTTTGCTAGAAGAAGGCGAGCAGTTAGAGACCACATGGCAGGACATCTTAGCCGATGAGGCGCTGCCTCAAAGGGTGACCGCTGTTTTGCCAGTCAAACCTGTTCTTGCCATAGTCATCACCCAAAACTGCGACGCAGTACGCAGCTCGGTCCTGTCTCTCTGTGAAATCGGTGATTATCTAATGGAGGGCGAGAAGGCAACTCCGCCCAAGAACCCCAGGAGCTGGCAGAGCAAGATCGTTAAGGGAATGATCGAGCAGCCGAAATTCTTCTACTTGCCAGCTGAGCCCTCCGTTGGCATCGCGGACAGAAAGGCGGTTGACTTCCGCTCTGTACTACGCATCTTGAGAACCGATCTTGAGGGCATGAGGGCTCATCGACTCGGTCGTCTCATGCAAGTCGCGAATGAACACTTCAGAGAAACATTGGCACAATTCTTTAGACGTTACCCGGTCAATGCCTGGTATCCGCTTACCAAGGAAGAATTTCAGGCATACGCTGAATCGCAGAAAGGCGAGACGATCCAGCCGTACCCGTGGCAGGAATAAGACTGACAAGGTGATCTGGGTAGCGGTTCGTGGGCAGTTTCATTCTGGTTCTCCAAGTGTTGCAACGATGGGTTGGGAAACACGGGCTTGGTACAGGATCGATAAGAGCCAGAAAGTGTCTCCGGGCGACCTGGCTACAAGTCTTTTTTACTTCTTTGCAAACGATCAAGGCACGACCGTGTGGGAGGGCGGTTTTGAAAATCCCCCCTTCGTCCATGGAGTGGGGAACACCAACGAAGCCAGGAAATTTTCTGCGGTGCAATTACCTAACGACTGGCTGACGCGCTCGGAATACACCCTTGAGCTGCTCCCCCCTGGACCCTGATGCAACTGGTGCAAGAGGGCGGAAAAGGTGTGCGGGCGGGTAACGGTGGCTTAAGTTTGATCGAGGGATGATGTAGACTCAACCCCAGTGCTTGCGGTACTTTTCAGCCGTCACCGAGGGACCGCAACGATGAGCGCCGCGATCATCGCCCGGACGTCAACGTAAGCGCTCGGCCGTCCCAGCCCCGGTGCGCCGGCCGTGTCCCTGGCCGGATCGGAGACAAGGGGCCCTCGGGCATTTGCTGGACGAGAAGAAGGAAAAGAAACAACGACCCGACAGGCGGCTAGAAACGCGGAGGATTCTGCAGGTAATCCCTGACTTCCTAGCCCATTGTCGGGTCATTGAAAAGAAAAGGACAGTCTGCATGCCGGTTCCCGGCTTCCAAACCCATGAAAATTGGCCTTGTTGACGGTAGTGTAGACGGGAGCCGTGCCCCGCGGGACGCAGGTCGGTTGCCAATGGTGCCTCGAGCCCGCAGGACAGTCTGGCCCGGGCGTCGCCTCGTCCCCAAGATTGTTGCCCCCGGCCCCTCCGGGTGAGCACGCCGAGCAGACTGGCGCATTCGCGACGTCCACCCGCGGGGCGGCGGGGGAGAGTCAACGATGGACACGCTTGTGCAACGCTGTGCCGGTCTCGACGTCCACCAGGCGAGCATCGTCGCCTGCATCCGCTTGGCCGGTCCCAACGGGTCGGCCCGTAAGGAGGTGCGGACCTATGTGGCCAGCATGTGCCCCAGCGAAGAATTTGGGCCGATGGTCGCCGCGGAGGCGGGGAAGCGTAACTTCGACAAGGCCGCCAACCGCGTCTTCGTGGGAGACGGCTCGGCCTGGATCTGGGCACTCCAGAAGCAGTATTTCCCCACGTTTCAAACAGTCGTCGATTTCTTGCACGTCCTGGGTCATCTGTTCGCAGCCGCCAAGGCTGCGGCGACAGCGGCCGAAGAACGTTGGATGTTGTTCCAAAGATGGACGGAAGACTGTTGGAAGGGTCGGGTGGGCCAAGTGCTAGCATCGCTCCAGACCCTGCGAGCCGAACTGGGTCCGGTCCCCGAAGATCGGATGAAGGACTTGGCCGACGACGATCCGCGCAAGGTCGTGGCTCAAGAACTTGGCTATCTGGAGCGGAACCAATTGCGCATGGACTACCCGACATACCGCCAGCAGGGACTGCCCTGGACCAGCAGCCACATCGAGTCCACCGTGAAGATCTTCAACAGGCGCGTGAAAGGCTCGGAGAAGTTCTGGAGCCAGACCGGGGCCGAGGCGATCCTCCAGCTTCGGGCGGCGTTCCTCTCCGAGGACGACCGCTTGAGGCAACACCTCAGGTCCCGGCCGTGCAGCCCGTTCCGCAGTTACAAGGCCAGAGAAAATAGGAAGGCTGCGTAGCCTTCAAGAATGCGAACCGCGTCTTGCACCCCGCCGTCCGCCGCTTGGCGATATGCGGCTCGATGCCCAAGCACTTGAGGAGACTTCAGCTCGTTGCCTCGGTTTGCGGACCTTGAAGTCGATCCCTGCGACGACTGGCCAATCTTGTCAGAACCTCTTGGCCGAATGGTGTGTGGACGACTCGCTGATAGCTAAAAGTAAGAGGTACCCATTCGACTTTGCAAAACTTCCAGACTTGCCCCCACACCGGCTGTGCCAGGACGTACGCCGACGAACGCCGGGTGACTAGCCGATCCAGCGGCCTTGGGTCTTCAAGACCCACTGGATCGGCTGTCCTGATCAGGTCCTCGGCGCGTTCTTGAGCAGGTCGATCAGCTCGGAGGCCTGCTTCAGCGTGAGGTCCTCGGGGCGCTCGACATGGAAATCCTGCCGCAGCAGACTGGTCAGGTCTATCCCTTGCCGGCTCGCGATCGCCATGATCGCCTTGAGCTGGTTCGGTGTGGCGGCTTTACCGATTCGTGAGCGATAGTTTGGAGGGCGTGTGCCGTGACCATTGCCGTTTTCCGTGGCATCGCCATTCCGGATGGTGCTTCCAGAAGGGGCTTTGGCCGCTGATCGGGCACCGGGGTCCATGGCGTCTTGAAGCCGCGCCAGCTCGTCCTGGACAGCCTGGTGAGCGGCGACGTAGGCACCCCGGATCTGAGTATGGAATGCCTGCAGGTCTCGCTCCAGGAGCGCGCTTTCCAGCTCGAGCTCCAGATTGCAGCTTGCGCCAACGGATCCGTAATCCGGAAGACCGATCTTGCGTGAGACACCGACGTTCAACTTCATGGGCATGATGCGGATTCTCCTTGGGAGATGAGGATTTTGGTCGTGAACGCGAAGGCTCCAGGCGATTACTCGACGCTTTCGGTCAGCTTGAGCTGCCGGATCGACCTCAACGTCTCGTTCAGCAGACGCGATTGCTTGCGATGCCGCCGCAGGCCCGTGATCAAACGAGCCAAACTGGATTTGGCCTCGGTGAGCGTCGCGTGGAGAGATTCGGCATCCCGAATCAACGTGGCCAGGCTCGCTCCAGGGCTCTCGCTGGCTACGTGGCCATTGTCGGTGGCCTGGATGCTCGGATCGTGGCTATGATTTCGGGCTCGGTCTCTCATGGTGCTCCTCGGAGTCACGGGTAAGGTACGTTCCTGCCTTGCCTCGCTGGCGGTAGTTGATGATTCGATGCGGATCACATTGTCGGTCGGCTCGATGGCCGCATGACCGGTCAGCGGCTGCCAGGCATAAATCTGATATTCGTTCCGGCAGACGACGGGGGTTTCGACGCCCGAGACGCCGATCTCGCTGAAGCCGAGCCGAAGTGCTCGGCTCAGGAATGCGCGGTTGCTGTTGATGCGGATGGGTGGGCCGGAATAGCTCGAACGGTTCAGGACCAGCTCG
Organism: Isosphaeraceae bacterium; assembly: GCA_052146555.1. GTDB lineage: Bacteria > Planctomycetota > Planctomycetia > Isosphaerales > Isosphaeraceae > Aquisphaera. The sequence goes on along the minus strand of JBKQMU010000125.1, from coordinate 1,962 downwards.
GTGATCTGAGCCTGCTCGGCGCCCCTGGCTCTCACCACGACCTTGCCATTCATCTCGAGCGTCGCCGGACTGTTCAGCACCTCGCTTCCGGGCAACCGAGCGAGGGCCGTTTCGAGAAACCGGGCGTCCTCGTGGTCGAGCTGAACCCGCGTGGCCACCGCCTGGGTCTCTGGAATCGCATCCTCGACCCGTGGGAAGCGGCCGTCCTTCTGGATCTCGTGGTAGGTGGTCCAAGGCCCGATCCGCAGGACGATATGGCTGTCAGTCTTGCCAATCTGTATGGGTTTGTCGCGAACAAACGCTTTGCACGCGAAGATCGGCGAGCCCCGGATCAGCAAGTCGCCATCCCATGGAAGGCCAAAGCCGGATCGGACGAGGAGCTGGCAGCCGTCGGTGGCAATGATCTTGTGCCCGGTGCCCCGGAGCTGGACGCAATCCAGAGCATACCGGGGGCTGTCACCGGTGCAGGTGGCAGAGGCTTCAGCGAGCGCCGCCAGCACGTCGGCGGAGAGACCTGTCCAAGCTGTCGGCGTCTCGGGAAACGGCGCGATTTTGCCGAAGGGTGTTACCGGATACGCGCGTGTCCGCGGGATCCCGCGATCCTGCCAGCGGACGATGGTCCGGTCCGGCTCGACCGCTTCCAAAACGACAGGACTATTATCGCGGCCCTCGATGTCGGCCAATGCCTCCAGCGGCACCGGAATCGAGTCGAGCTGGCGCAGGCTGCCTGGTTCGGTGTACTCGACGGCCAGGTCGTGGTATTGATACTGGGCCCGCAGGCGCTGGCCTTCGGCATGCAGCACCAGCGGTGGGCTCAGGCCTTTGTGGCTGATCCCCAGAACGGAACGGCGAAAGACGGCGCGGAGCCGTCTGGCCGCGTGGCGTGTGATTGAGATCACTTGGTTTGATCCTTGTTTGGAAAGACGCTGCGAGACGATGGACGACTCGTTCGTTGAATAAGCTTATTCAGCCGTGAGAACCTGCTGCTCGACCGGCAGCGTATAGACCTCGTGGACATCGAATCCGAAGTAGATGTCGCACCGGTCGCATTCCGCCAGCGTCTCGGAGCCATCGCCGGCCAGGCCGGGATATGGCACTGGCTGTCGGCAGAAGGGACAATCGAGCACCAACTACACGTCCTCGGGTTCGAGGTCGTCGGGCTCTTCAGCAATCACGCTGAAGCCAAGCGTGTTGACAGTACTCAGGGGTTCGCCGGTGATCCTGGCAATCTGACAGTCGAGCTGGATCTGGGTCATGATGTTCCTCTTAGAACTTGATGGTGTCCCGAGAACTTCTTGTGCCCGAACCTTTCACCATTCCAGCGATGGGGACCGGAACTTAACGCCCCTACCTCGGCCGGGCGGCTGGGGCACCCTTTTCGGGCGGGCCGACGTAGGGGTAGTGGTCGAACGGCTCGCGGCCGGTGCCGGAGTCGGCGGACAGAGGGTCGGCGGTGGCAGCCATCCAGCGATCGAGACGGGTGCGCAGGTCGGCCTTCACCGCGGCGTAGGCTTCGTGATGGGCGATGTTCTTGACCTCTTGAGGGTCGTGCTCCAGGTCGTATAGTTCCTCGGCTTCGCGCTTGGCGAATGCCAGGCGGTAGTGGTTCGGAAAGTCGGCGCGGCGAGCGAGAATCAGGTCCTTGGTCGGCGAGCCGACCACGTCGCCGTACGGACCGACCGAGTGAACCAGCACGGGATCGCCCGCCGGCCAGCGGTCAGGACGGAGATTGAGGATGTAGAGGTATTTATCGGTGCGGATCGCGCGGCAGGGGTAGCTCAGGTTATCGGCTCGGACGTAGGCGTGCCTTTCGCGCTCGAGGAACACCACGTCACGCCCCTCGGCCTTTCCCGAGCCGATCAGCGGCAGCAGGCTCCGGCCGGTCATTTCTGGGAGCGGTTTCAGGCCCACGGCGTCGAGGAACGTGGGCGCGAGGTCGGTATGGCTCACAAAGGCATCGAT